>CAYRBS010000102.1:0-8292 GCA_964422335.1 uncultured Mariniphaga sp.
AGGCAATGTATTGCCGGTTGCCGTGAGTAAGCAAGCTAAACCCCACGGGATGGCCCGCCCATACACTGTCAATCTCAATGGTTTGCACAATGTTTTCGGTATCTCCCGTTTCATCTATTACCCGTGGTTCCTGCGAATCGGGCTGCGAACAAGCTGCTGCAATTGAGGTTACCAGAGTAAGAATTAAAATGTTCTTAATTGTTTTCATTTTTAAATGTTTTTCCAAAACGCTGACAGGTTTATAATTCGGATTCCACCAGCAACCGCCAGTCATCTTTCAGTTTTTCTGAAAAAGTTTCTTCCCATAAAGACTGATAAGCCTCATTTTCATAAATGCGGGCTGCCCTGCGAATCAATAACCCGAGGTTGTTTTCGGTCTGTTCCCAACCCGATATTTGTTCATAAGGCCAGTCCTCTTCATGGCCGATGTAACTGATTAAATAATCCAGCGCTTTTTGCAGCGAACCGCCCTTCGGATTGACATAATCAAAAATGTTCACTCCCACGTTGAGGCCTGTTTCACCGGCATCGAAAAAGTTCCGCAGATTGCTGACGGAATATCCAAATGCCTTGGTCCGTATGAGTTCATGGGGCTGGCTTCCATCTTCCTCAATCATAGGGTCGATGCGTCTTTGGGGCATTTCGCCCACTTTACGTTTTACAAAATCATCGTTGCCAATATAGTATGCAATCCCGCAAGACTGCACATCGTAAGCCACCGAATGGTTATTTTTATAATCGTCCTCCTCTTTCCCAAATTCACTGGTGGTTAGCCAGGTAAAATATTCCCCGAACCACTCCCGGAGCCCGTCTTTTTCTTCCCCGGTCAACACATCCGATGTTTCCAGCAATGCAATGGCATCGACCAGTACAGCAAATGAACGACCATCGATTACACCGATGAAACGCCCTTCCGTCCTTCCCGGAATAGCCTGGCTGTAATTCAGGTGCGGGTTCATCAAGGTTTCCTCATCCAGAAACCACACCCTCAGCAACTCAGCTGCTTTTTCGGCATACTCTTCTTTTTCAGAAAAAAACCAGGCCAGCGACAAGGTACGCACACCGTTAATCATCTTGTTTTTTTGCGGACTGTCCAAATTGTCCCTTTCCGGATTGACTTCGCCATCGCGGCGAATGTACGGCAGTCCATCGGGTTTATCGGGGTCGGGCCACCAGTAGGGCCCCATACTCATGTAATCGTTTTTTGAGCCGCTCGGGGGAACCATATCTTTAAACGTAACTGAATAAACGCCGGCTTCCAATGCATCATCCGCATTACCGAGCAACCGATCGCGGGCTTGAACGAAATCCGGCTCCCCTTTATCCAGGCTTTCTTTCACCTGGTTCATCCAGTCATAATCCCAACCTCCAAGCCGCGGACTTTCGGGCTGCTCACAGCCAATTAAAGCCCAAAAACCAAGAATAAAAAAAATGAAATGCTTTTTAATACCCATAATACCTGTTTTCAAAAATATTAATTTCCAACTACTTATATACTATCTCCAAATTTAATGTCCTTCCCGGAAATGCCCGGTTCTGACTTCCATTTGCCGCGTGGAAATCACACCACTTGCTTCAACCTTCCACGCATCCGGATCTCTCAACAGAATTAAATCATCTCCCAGGCGGATAGCAATTCCACCTTCCGCTTCCAGTAACCGGGCATTTAAAATATTTTTATCGAGTGAAGCCAGATTTTCTATGTTTTTCATCTCAATTTGTCGTCGCGGTGTAGATGGTGACGCTGGTTTTTCTACAGGTTCGCCGGACGTTTTATCAACCCGCATCAGGGTTACCATTTTTTTTGATGAAGATGATGATTTGGTGGAAGCTGTTAAATGAAATTGATTTTGCCAGTTTACAGAATCCTCAACCTGCGGGGTAAATCCTGTATGTTGAACGTATTCCATATCGCCGGGCAACAAAAAACGCGAAGTGAGCCTTACATTGCCCGACTGGTTTACCATGATATGGTTATCAGGATCAACTTTTATTTCAGTTGGACTGTGCAACAACCACTGGAAAGTGGATGATTGTCCCGAAGTTTTGAGATCATCTATAATTACAAAGTACTCCGGCCTGATGAACAACACATGCCGGTGAAATCTTTCAAGTCGTCCGCCATAAGCATCAGTGGCATCACCCGTAACGTAAACATATTCCCGTTCATCGGCATAGTTTATGATTTCACCCGATGAGCTGCGGCTCCGGGTAACCTGTCCTTCGTTGTCAACCAAAACACTGTTATGGGCTTTGGTATGCCACATCCATTCCTTGTGGTGAGGCGAACCGTGCAACTGCCTGGCTCCGGTGCTAATAGCTAACGGCTCACCGTAAGCTTCTATGACAAAAGCATTTTGACAAGCAAAATTATGGCTAATGGCGCCAAACGGATTGCTCTGAAAAACCATCGTTACATTGTTATCCGGGTCGGGCATGTTGCTGTGCATGGCTACCAAACCAACGTCTTTAAATGCATGCGATTGAGGAATATCCACAGGGGAACGAGCTTTCAGCTCCGGATCGTAATAAAGAAATGCCTCTCTGCGTGAACTGTGCGTGATGCCGAACACATCGGCATGCCACCTGAACCATGGATTCTGATAAAGGGTAGATAAGTTATACATCAGTTGTCCGTGTGCCGCACCCACCGGAGATTCGTGGCTGTCGCCAAAAGCACGTGTAGGCCTTTTGGGATAGGCGGCATAAAGGCCGTAATAACCGGTATTCTTAAAAAAGGGCTTCTCTTTCAGGGGAATGCCCAACCGGTCGAATTCGGCAACGACTCTAAACATTCTTCTCATGTAACCGCCCCAGTAACTAATTCCCTCGTGCCATCCTCCGTCGCTTTTTCCCCAGGCAGGATAGGTACTCCAAAGTAGCTTTAATGTATAATCGAGCCAATCGGCCACCTCAGGAACATCATGCGCCAACACAATGCTGCCTTCGGCAACAAATCCCACCATACGACCCGGATGGCTTGAAAAGGGTTTTGTTTCCATCGGACGCGAACGGTGTACATCGTAACTAATCTGGTGCATCCGCGCAGCAAGGACTTCCCGGCATAAATTTCTCTCTTCATCGGTCAGCATATCGTGTATCCAATCAAACACAGGGGGACAGTTCTCGGCAATATCCATTCCAAGCTCGGTTGGCCAGATGGCACTTGATGGCCCCTCCACATCCCATGTCATAAAATGCATAAGCCTGCGTTTAGCTTCACGGGCAAAACGAATGTCGCCAGTATAGATATATGCAAGCGCGCTTGTGACCATCCGCTGCGTATAAGGACGCATTGAGCGCCAGGCATTAACATAGGCCCCGGAAGGATCATCATATTCATCCCACATTTTGGGTTCCCTGAATAACGGTTCGTCCATTTCAAGTATTTCTTCGGCATCGTTTATTACCTCACGGGTAATATGGTCAAACCGTCCCTGTGTATCGGTACGTATCTCTTTTACCAAATCAGGCGAAAAGTGAAGCCGGGGCCGTTCCTTCGGAATACGGGAAATAACTTCCTCTACCGGAACAAAAGGAAATGCAACTGCTTCTTCGGGAATCACAAAAGAACGTGTTTTACTAAATTCCTGCTTTTCATCGCGGGTATATCCATAGCGCCAATACCATTTCCCAGGCTGCATTACTTCGGTGGGGATATGCACCGTAATATGAAGATCGGAAACCGTTTTGGTTGAACCGGGCTCAAAAGAACCGGAGCTTGAATACTGAATAAAATAATTATCGGCATTTTCAACCGGCAGCCACATAAAAGGTGGTGGATTGGCGGACGTTACATCGCCTTCTTCGGGATAATAATTTATCTCGTCCTCTTCCGGAGGCCTGTCGAGTTGTTGTGCTCCAACAATTAATGGAAATAACACTGCACCAATAATTAACTGCAGGGTAAAAACCAACAGCCACTTTGTTTTCATTTTTTTTAACGGTATTATGGTTTTCATGCATCTAAATTAAATATAAGTACCCGCAGGAAGCCCAAAAAATCTTTACCAGTTTTCCAGGTTTCTGTTTAAAAAATCTGCTGTTCCTTCAGCATCCTCCGGAACCAGCAACACTTCGAACGTTTCATTTGCATTGGCCGGAAGTTCGCATTCAAAACCGACTAAAACTGACCCCGGATTTTCGGCATCGTAATCATTCGTGGGTTCTGTACTCCAGGTTTTCATTTCAATGTTGTCCGGCCCGAGCACTTTCAGGAAAAGCTTTTTGCCGTCAGAAGTGAGGGTTGCTTCCCGGTTTCCTGTAACCACATCGGCATGGGTAAGCATTTTCCATTGTACTTTGGTTGATTTATCCAGCGTTTCCAGTTCATCGCGAACCACCACATACTTTTCGTCTTTTATGGCAATACCGCGGGTTGCACTTTTCAACTGCCCGTTGTAAACCGAAGCGATATCAGAAACGGCAGACATAAAATCCGTCTCATCCGAAGATTTATCGATTTTTGCATAACCATCTACCCGCTGGAGTTCATCGTCAATGGTTAAAACACTGTGCGAATGATTGTTCAGCCTAAAGATGGTCCAGCGCTCGGCATCCTGCGTCCGTCCGAAAATGCTCATTCCTTTCGATTCGAGCGACTCATAATTCTGCATTCCGAGATCGGCAGCCCAGCGAATACCATCGGCCTCCATTACAAACGAGCCGATATCCATGTGCCCGTGATTGACCGACGGGGAACCCGCTTTGAATCCCACATATATAGCTTCCGGGTCGGTCCACGAAGTCCGCATCATAGCCACCGGGTTATGCCCCTGTCCGACCCAAAATGTGGATGAAGGAGGCTGAATGTTTTCCAGGGGGATGTTCTTTCCCCAAATCATAATTGCCGGAAGGAGCCGGTTACTTGTAAACCTGGAGAAATCATCTGTTTGCAAAAACCTGTTTTCGGACCACAACACCGACGGATCGTCGTTCCGTTCGGCAAACCAAAACATGGCCGGGTTCAAACTGGAACCGGTGCCACAATCGCCCCAGTTAAAACTGGGACCTGTTGGTGCCAGCATGTGCAGCAGAAATCCGCCTGTATCGAGAAACCCTTCGCTTTCGGTCAACCCTTTGTCGGTTCCCAGCGCTTTTTCCACCGCACTTAAAAACATCACATTAAACGATGTTCCGTAGCCCCAGTAACTGTAACCTTCAGGATAAGCTCCATCCGGTTTATAATCTTCCATGGGTAAATGAATGGTTTCAAATGCACGGTCGATGGTTTGTTGCGCCAACTCAGGATGGTCTTCCTGAATGGCCAGCGCACCAAAAGTCATCCCCGCATTACAGACCTGGTTCCAGTTATGAGTAGCTTCCAGGAACCAGTTGTACTCGCTGTTGTACGAAGGATTAATTCCTTTGTTCACAATGGCTTCGCGAATGGTTTTTTTCGATTCTTCTGAAAGCTCGTTAAAAAGCCAGTCGTAACCAATAGCCATTCCCATGGTCATTTCCGCCACATCAAGAAAATGGGACGGATTCCAGTCGGAGAAATCCGCTACAGCCAGCATCTCATATTCAGCCCGGTTCAGGAAACGTTCTTCTCCCGTCATCCGGTAGGCATACGAAAGATAAAAAACACGCCGCAACAGCTCACGGGATTTTCCCAGCAGGCGGCGCCCGGTTAATTCCCTTTCCAGGGCAGGCTGGTTTCGTATATTGTTGCATTCATCCAGAATAGCAAAATGCATTTTCCTCCAGGTTTCATCGGTATCAATCAACGATTTAATTTGCTCCTCTTCGCCTTCACCAAGTAAAAGGCGGGGGTGCCCCATGCCGGGCGATTCGTCGTCGATGCTCGTGTTGCTCTTTTTACATGCAACGGTTAAAACAACAATTAACAGGAATGCCAACCGGGCAAATCCCTTCAGGATTTCATTTTTTTGCTTCATTTTAATATTTTTCACCGTTTACAATTCAATGGTTACGCTGTCACCCGCGTAATTATCTTCCGGCAATTTCACCAAAACATTGGTCAGGCCTTCTTTTTCATTCCACACAGCACTGAAATTATCGCCGTGTTTTTCTGTTTTTGCTGAAACAGAAAGATGAAATTGGCCCAGTTCGCGATTGGGGTCGGCTACTGAAATTTCGGTCACTTTTTCGCCGTCCAGTTTCATCATCACAATTCCGGGGTTATCCGAAACCAGTTTCAGGTTTTCAGAAACCCGGATTTCACCAGCCTGGAAGAAAACGGCCTGAATAATTCCCAGGCTCGTATTCATTGCAGCCTGTACTTCCGGGGTATTTGAAAGCACCTCTATATTATTTTTTGAACGGTTTTGTTCCATTTTTTCCAGCGAAGCAGCCGGCACCACAATGTATTCGTACGATTCTTCCGATGGCCTTTTTCCATGGTCGAGCCAAAGCTTGAACACGTCCATATTTACTTCCTCTTTCGGTGAGTCACTTTGTTTGCTGATATCCCACCACGAACCGGTTGCTTCGTTGTTTTTAAGGTTCACGGTAGCCGGTTCCGGAAAAACATATCCAACTCCATCCTGAAATACCCAGTCCACCTTTTCAAATTCCTTTTCGCCTTTTCCGATTACCGAATGCTGATTGCCGGATGAAAGCGTAACCTCACCGCGCAGCAGACACTGGTTCAGTGTTGTTGTAACCGGACGTTGCGCTTTACAGGATATTCCTGCCCCCAAACAAACATACTCTTCATCGAAGAAGAACCAGGATTTCCGGCCGATCAACGGATCGTGCGCACTTTTAAAATCGTACCCTACGGCTCCGTAAGTCCCGTCGGTTACAGCCCCAACAAATTGGGTATCGCCTAACTTCTGAACTTCCTCCGGGGCAGGTAATTCATCCTTTTGCATGATGGTTGCACCGGGTACTTTCTGGTAATCGAAAACCGGAAAAATATCGTAATATTCATCGCCTGTTCTGGAAATATGGTTGGCGCCATCGCCGCGGTGATGATTCAACAATCCTTCGCTGTTGTACGGCACTTCCATGTTATGCGTACGGGTTGAATACATTCTGACGGACGTAAACCAATCGGGGCGTTGAAAAGAAAAGTGTTCAGAATGCCAGAACATCGTGGCATGAGAAGTGGTCGGCTTCATTCCGTCGTTCCGGATATCAACTATTTCCTGTAACTCGTTTTTTCGGTAACTGGTTGTAATCAACAAATCTTCAGCTGTTTGGGCGCTATACGGTTTTAATGTACCCCTGCGGCTGATGCTGCGGTTTTTCGCTCCCGGATCGGGGTATTTCCCGAAAATGGCGGTTTTGCAAATTCCATCGAGAAAGTAATCCACCAGCTGTTCCAGTTTTTCACCGGAAAAAGCGTACCGGGTTCCGGCCGTATAAACCGCCCATTCAACAAACGCATCGGCATAGCCCAGCCCATAGGAAAGGGTATTGTTTACGCCATCGGCCCGGTGATGGAAACTGTTATCGTACTGAATACCGCGCCCACCGGCCGACCGGTTTCCAAAACCACTTTCTACCAACCGGTAGGTGTAACCGTACTTTTTCCCAATCCATTCCACAAATTTTATTTCCTGCTCAATTATCTTAATGATTTCATCGAAGGTTTGGTTATCGCCAAGAAAGAGCAGGTTTTTAGCCTGTATGCCGGCAATTTTTATGCGGTCGCCGCCCGGACGAGCCCCCGGGGCATCAACATGCGCCCGGCCAATAATTGGCTGCGTTTTTTCCACCAAATCTTCCGGCAGTTCATCGCCAATGAGCAACATAACATGCACCAGGTTGTTGGGCGTACCAATTTGATTGTGCCACCAGTTGTCGCAAATGTAATCGTTATCCACCCAGTTTTGAAGTGCTGCTTCCACCGCGCTTTTTACTTTTTTGCTTTTATAAAACTCCGAAGATTTCACATTGTACGCCCGCGCCAAAGCAACTAAATTAGACGAATGCCGGCTGTGCTGAAATCCTTCACGCGAAACATCTTCGTAATCGATACCCGGCCAGGTGCCATCGTCCTGCAAGGAGTTTACGAGGTTTTCTATGGTTTCATCATTTACAGAATATTCCGTTAATGTTTGCAATACCCGTTTTTTTATCGCATCAAAATCGGAAGGTGCTGCAAATGCAGTTTGCAGAAAACCAACCAGTAAAAAAATTAAAATCAGTGTTTTTTGTTTGTTCATTTTTATCAGAATTTATTTGCTTATACAATTTGACCCCCTAAATCCCCCGAAGGGGGACTTTTCCGTTCCTCTGGAGACGGTGGGAGGGTCATTCTTCCAGTTTTTTATTTTTCCAAAGTTTTAAATCGTCCCAGTAAATTTGCAAGGTTTTATC
>CAYRBS010000103.1:0-8245 GCA_964422335.1 uncultured Mariniphaga sp.
CTGAGAGGTTTTTGGGGGCAATTGAACAACCAGATAATTGAATATTTTAAATCGATAACCATTAAAGATTTAATGGAAGAGCAGGTTAAACTGGATGACATGGCAGAGGTACATCATTAAGCTATGTCCCGGATCTGAACATTTCGAAGGCGGTTGATGGCCGCTGACAGGTTCAGAATAACAAAAAAATTACAACATTTTCTCAAAATTGTGTAAAACAATCGAAGGAATAAGATGTTACTTTGTTGAATGATAAAAATATATGATTAAAAGTTTCAGCCATATCGCCCTTTCGTTTCTGTTGCTAATTGCAACAATGGGAATGGCTGTTTCAAAACATTATTGCGGCGATGCTTTAATCGCCACCTCTTTTTTCGAAGAAGCAGATACCTGCTGCGATTCCGGAAATTGCTGCCACAACGAAGAAGATTTCATTCAACTTGATGAGGACTTTTCACCCCCTGCTTTTTCGCAATTACCTGGTGTAATTGGATTCGATTTGTTTTCAACAGGTGCAGGGCAATATTTTACCCTGTTCCCCAACGAACTGGTACTCCGGTTATATTCTGAAAGAAAACCACCCCCTCCGCTTAAAATTCAAACTATACTTTCGTTAAAGCAGGCTTATCTTTTATGATTTAGATTCCTTGTCAATAAACAACTGTGCGATTTTTTCACACAGAATACCTTTATTGGAATGAATGGAAAAAAAATCATAAAAAATAAAATATGCTGAATAAAATTATTCGTTTTTTTCTTGAGAATAAGCTGGTAACCGTATTGTTGCTGGGGCTGTTTATCGCATGGGGAGTAATTACTTCGCCGTTTGGATGGAATACAGGCGTTTTGCCCTCCGATCCTGTCCCGGTGGATGCCATTCCCGACATTGGCGAAAACCAGCAGATTGTTTTCACCGAGTGGATGGGCCGTTCGCCCCAGGATATTGAGGACCAGATTTCTTATCCGCTAACAACCTATTTACTGGGAATCCCCGGAGTGAAATCCATCCGGAGTTCTTCTATCTTCGGGTTTTCAAGCATCTTCATTATTTTCGATGAAGATGTGGAGTTTTACTGGTCGCGATCCCGGATTCTTGAAAAGTTAAATTCACTTCCGGCAGATTTGCTCCCTTCTGATGCGAAACCTGCACTGGGACCCGATGCAACTGCTTTGGGGCAGGTGTATTGGTACACACTGGAGGGCCGCGACAAGGAAGGAAATCCAACAGGCGGCTGGGATTTGCATGAAATCCGGACTGTCCAGGATTTTTATGTGAAATACGGGTTGAATGCTGCCGAGGATGTTTCAGAAGTAGCTTCCATTGGCGGATTTGTTCAGGAATACCAGGTGGATGTGAACCCCGACGCCTTAAAAGCTTATGACATCCCGCTGCACGCTGTAATGAAGGCCGTGCAGAAATCCAACAAGGATGTGGGGGCCAAAACCGTGGAAATAAACCAGGCTGAATACCTCGTCCGCGGGTTAGGGTACATCAAAGAAGTTGAAGACCTCGAGAAAGCGGTGGTTGCCGTAAACGACAATGTGCCGGTCCGTATCAGCGACGTGGCTGTTGTCAGTCTCGGTCCCTCCACCCGCAGGGGCGCGCTTGATAAAGACGGTGCCGAAGTAGTGGGGGGTGTTGTGGTAGCACGTTACGGTTCCAATCCGTTGCAGGTAATTAACAATGTAAAAGATAAAATAGAAGAAATTTCACCCGGGCTGCCTACAAAAACGCTGCCTGACGGAACGGAAAGCCAGCTCACCATCGTGCCTTTTTACGACCGTACCGAATTGATTTATGAAACGCTGGGTACGCTGGAGGAAGCACTTTCACTGCAAATTCTGATTACTATCCTGGTAATTATTGTAATGATTTACAACCTCCGGGCATCACTGCTCATTTCCAGCTTGCTGCCCATTGCAGTGCTGATGGTATTCATTGCCATGCGTTATGCCGGGGTGGATGCCAATATTGTGGCCTTGTCCGGGATTGCCATTGCCATTGGTACCATGGTCGATCTCGGTATTATTTTGTCGGAAAATATTGTGAAACATATAGATGAGGCGCCACCGGGACAGAAACTCATCGAAACCGTTTACAAAGGTGCTTCTGAAGTGGCTACAGCTATTCTTACCGCTGTTTCCACCACTATTGTGAGCTTTATCCCCGTTTTTACGATGCAGGCTGCCGAAGGGAAACTCTTCGGGCCGCTGGCGTTTACCAAAACCTTTGCGCTGGTGGCGGCGCTTATTGTAGCGCTTTTTATTCTGCCGGCATTTGCCCACTGGTTTTTTGGCGCCCGTATAAAAAACAAAGTCATTGCTAAATGGGCCAATGTTGCCCTCACGGTTATCGGTGTACTTGCATTGATCGCAGGGTATTACTGGGGCGGCGCTATGTTGTTTTTATTTGGAATTACCGGTATGCTGAAAGACTTCTTTTATAAAAAGGAAGGAACCGAAACAAAGTGGAAAAATTGGTTGCTGAACAATTCCGGGTTGATAATTGCCGGATTGGGCGTGGTTTGGCTGCTGGCTAATTACTGGATGCCCCTGGGCGCCGGGAAAAGCATTATGCTCAATGTGTTTTTTGTTGTACTGTTGGTAGGGGTAATTTTGGCAGCCTTTACGGTGCTGGAATATTTTTACAAACCTATTTTGAATTGGTGTTTGGATCATAAAATCAGCTTCCTTGTTATCCCATCTGTTCTGATTATGTTGGGGGTCACTATCTGGTTAGGTTTCAATACCATTTTTGGTTTTACTGCCAAAGGGTTCGACAAACTGGGCTGGAATGTACGCACCACCAGCGTTTGGTCGGAACTGGCCCATGCTTTTCCGGGAATTGGTAAAGAATTTATGCCTTCGCTCGACGAGGGAAGCTTCCTGCTGATGCCTACTTCCATGCCCCATTCGGGGGTGGAATACAACCGGAAAGTGGTAGGACAGTTAGATATGCTTGTAACAGGTATTCCCGAAGTGGACTTGACGGTGGGAAAACTCGGAAGAGCAGAGTCGGCCCTCGACCCGGCGCCGGTTTCCATGTTCGAAAATGTGATAAATTACAAGCCGGAATACATGCTGGATGAGCAGGGACGCCGCGAGCGTTATAAAACCGATAAAGACGATCGCTTTATTTTAACTTCCGGTGATACCCTTACCAATGAGGAAGCGCTGGAACAAAATGTTACCCGCGAAGATTTGATTCCTGACCGTTGGGGAAATTATTACCGCAACTGGCGCGAACACATTCAGTCGCCCGACGATATCTGGAACGAGATTGTCAGAGTGACCAAGATTCCCGGCGTGACTTCGGCGCCCAAGCTTCAGCCTATCGAAACGCGGCTGGTGATGCTCCAAACCGGAATGCGCGCCCCCATGGGCGTGAAAGTCTATGGTCCGGATTTGCAAACCATCGAAGATTTTGGGATGGAATTGGAGGAAGTTTTACAGAATGTTCCTTCGGTGAAGAAGGAAGCGGTTTTTGCCGATCGAATTGTGGGCAAGCCCTATATTCACCTGAACATCGACCGGGACGAGATTTCACGTTTTGGGCTGAATGTAGAAGACGTTCAGCTGGTGATTGAAACCGCCATTGGCGGCATGAAAAACACTTCAACGGTGGAAGGACGCGAACGTTTCCCCGTAAGGGTGCGTTATCCCCGCGAATTGCGCGATGACCCGGAGATGCTGGAGAAAATTCTGATTCCGACTCCCACCGGAGCGCAAATTCCACTCGGACAGGTGGTGGATGTGGAATATGTGCGGGGACCGCAAGCTATCAAAAGTGAAGAAACCTTTTTGGTGGGCTATGTGCTGTTCGACAAAAACGACGGATTTGCCGAAGTAGATGTGGTAAACGATGCAGATGATGCCATTCAGGATAAGATTGACTCGGGTGAGTTAACTGTACCTGAAGGTGTCAGTTACAAATTTTCGGGCAATTACGAAAACCAGGTCCGCGCTGAAAAGCGGCTCTCCATTATTGTTCCGCTGGTGCTGATTATCGTTTTTCTTATTCTCTACTTCCAGTTTAAATCGGTCACTACTTCATTGATGATTTTTTCAGGTATTGCCATGGCGTTCAGCGGCGGCTTCATCATGCTTTGGCTTTACGGCCAGGCCTGGTTTGCCGATTTCGCTGTTTTCGGTACCAACATGCGTGATTTATTCCAGATGGATCCGGTAAACCTGAGTGTAGCCGTTTGGGTAGGTTTTATCGCCCTGTTTGGGCTGGCCACCGACGATGGTGTGGTGATGGGAACCTACCTCGACCAGAGTTTTGCACGGAACAAAACCGAAGACATGAAAGGGATACGCGCTGCTGTGGTGGAAGCCGGTCAACGCAGGATTAAACCTGCTGTAATGACTTCGGCCACTACCATCATCGCATTGCTTCCTATCTTAACTTCCACCGGGCGCGGGGCCGATATCATGATTCCGATGGCTATTCCTGCTTTTGGGGGGATGCTGATTGCGGCAATCACCTATTTTATTGTCCCAACGCTTTATGCATTAAGGGAGGAACGGAAATTTAAAAACAAAAAGTCATGAAAATATTCATCAATATCATACTATTTTTAATACTGGGGAACCTGGCCGGTAATGCACAAACCCTGGATGATTATTTCAGGGAAGCAGCCGAAAACAATCCCGGCCTGAAAGCCAGTTACAAGGATTTTGAAGCAGCGATGCAAAAAGTGCCGCAGGTCAGTTCGCTGCCCGACCCGAATTTTTCTTTCGGTTATTTTATTTCGCCGGTGGAAACAAGGGTGGGGCCGCAAAGGGCAAAGTTCTCGTTAACACAAATGTTTCCGTGGTTTGGGACACTTAAGGCCCGTGGCGATGCTGCCACCCTGCAGGCCGAGGCGAAATACCAGGCTTTTCTCGATGTACGCAATAAATTGTATTTCGAGGTGGCGGCGGCCTATTTCCCATTGTATGAACTCAATAAATGGAAACAGACCGAACAGGAAAACATCGATATATTGGAATCATACAAAATTATCGCGAACAAAAATTTTGAAAACGGAAAAGGCGCCATGGTCGATGTGTTGCGGGTAGATATTATGCTGAAAGATGCCCGTACGCGACTTAATATTCTGAATGACAAGGAAAAACCACTGCTTTCGGCATTTAATCAGTTGCTGGACCGCGATGAAAATGAGAATGTGGCGGTGGTTGATTCGCTTTCGGTTGAAAATTTTCCGGAGGAAATGGAAAGGGATTCCTTGTTGCACCGCAATCCTGTCCTGAATGAACTGGAGTTGAAAACCCGGGCCAGCAAGGCCAGCGAAGAGGCTGCCCAAAAACAAGGACTCCCCAATGTGGGGGTTGGGCTCGATTATGTGGTGGTAGGACAACCTTCCGGCATGTCTTCGCCCGATGACGGGAAGAATGCGCTGATGCCCATGGTATCCGTGAGTATTCCTTTGTTCAGGGATAAATATAAAGCCGCTGAAAAAGAGGCCCGGCTGATGCAGGAAAGCTTTTCGCTGAAAAGGGAAAATGTTTTTAATTCCCTTACTTCAGAATTCGACAAGGTGAATTTTGAAATGCAGCAACAGCAGCAACTGATTGATCTTTATGATGATCAAATCCGCACAATCCGGCAGTCGTTGAGCCTGTTGTTCAGTGCTTACCGTAACTCGGGTAAAGAATTCGAAGAGGTTTTACGGATGCAACAGGAATTGCTTCAATATGAAAAAAGCAAAGCCACAGCATTGGCAGAATTCCATATTGCCTTATCAAAATTCAATTATTTAACCGCAAAAACAATAAATAATGAAAACAAATAAAACAACAATTATTATCGCCCTGTCCACACTTGTAATCGGATTACTGGTTGGATGGCTCATTTTCGGTGGAACATCACAGCAAAGTGCGGATGATGAACATGACCACGATGTTGAAGCAGCCGCCGGGGAGGAAGAAATCTGGACTTGCTCCATGCACCCGCAAATCAGGCAGGAAGAACCGGGCGATTGCCCCATTTGCGGAATGGATTTAATTCTGCTGGAAGATGAGGATGAGGAAGGTTCCGATCCTGCTGCTATCAGCATGTCGGAAACGGCTATGAAACTGGCCAGTGTGAGAACGGCAAAGTTGGAAAAAACGGAACCGGTTAAGACCCTGCGGTTAAACGGTAAAGTGGCGGCCGACGAGCGGCGCATCGCTTCCCAAACTTCGCATATTCCGGGCAGGGTTGAAAACCTGATGGTGAGTTTCACGGGTGAGTTTGTAAACAAGGGCCAGGCCATTGCTTCGGTTTATTCACCCGACCTGGAGACTGCGCAGGAAGAGCTTTTTGAAGCGGTGAAAATTAAAGATTCGCAACCGCAACTGTTTAACGCAGCCAAAGAAAAGCTGAAAAACTGGAAACTGACGGAAAGTCAGATTGAACAAATTATCGAGTCAGGCAGTCCGCAGGAAGAGTTTGATATTTTGGCCGATGTTTCCGGTTATGTTACCAGCCGGAAAGTAAACCTGGGCGATTACATCAGCAGGGGCGAAACCATCTATGAAATTGCCGATCTTTCGCGGGTCTGGGTGATGTTCGATGTGTATGAACAGGATATGCCCTGGGTAAAACAGGGGGATGAGGTGGAATTTACTGTCGCGTCGCTTCCCGGCGAAACATTCAGCGGAGCGATTTCTTACCTCGATCCGGTGATCGATCCCAACACAAGGGTGGCAAAAGCCCGAATAGAAATGGTAAACAGCAGGTTGAGGCTTAAACCCGAAATGTTTGCATCCGGAAAAGTGGAGGCAAAAATAGACTCGGAAACCAGCAATTTTGCCATCCCCAAATCTGCTGTCATGTGGACCGGTAAACGTTCGCTGGTTTACGTGAAAAACACTTCGGGCAATGGCGTGAACTTTATGATGCGTGAAGTCACCCTCGGCCCGGCGCTGGGCGATAGTTATCTGGTTGAAAGCGGAATCGACGAAGGCGAAGAAATTGCCGTGAGCGGAACGTTCAGCATCGATGCAGCCGCGCAGCTGGCCGGCAAGCCCAGTATGATGATGCGTCCGGAAAGCAAAACCATGGAGGTTCCGCAGGATTTTCGCGAGCAGATAACCGAAGTGGCCAATGCCTATTTCGATGTAAAAAATGCCTTAGTGGACGATGACCCTGAAACGGCGCAGGAAACAGCCGGAAAAGTAACAGGGGCATTGGAAAATGTTGATATGAGCCTGTTGGAAGAAGAGGATGCACACGATCACTGGATGGAACTGCAAAATCATCTGGAAGAAGCTTCAAAAATGATTGCCGGAACAGGGGATATTGAAGCCCAGCGGGAGCATTTTAACATGCTTTCTGAAAATATCCTGGAAATGACCGAATCGTTCGGACTGGAAATCGACAAAGTTTACAGGTTATTCTGCCCCATGGCTTTCGACGACGAAGGCGCGTTCTGGCTGAGCGAATCCGACGAGATTCTGAATCCCTACTTTGGGGATATGATGTTAAATTGTGGCGAAGTGAAAGAAACTTACCGCAAGGGGCAACTGGTTTATGAAAAAGAGAACGCTGAAAATGCGCAGGCAGCAGGTGGTGCGCATAATCATTAAAACAGGAAAATTTTAATTAACTAAAAAGTAAAATGATGAAAAGATTTTTGATGGGAGTAACAGTAGTTGTATCAGCCCTTGTGCTGTTTACGGCCTGTGAAAAAGAAGAAACAAAAATCAGCAACATTGAGGGTACTTATGAAGGCTGGTTGACGGGAAACGATCTGAAAAGCGGAGAAACTGTTGTTGACAACTCCGTTGAGGCTACGGCTGAAGTGACCATAACCGGTGATAACGAGATTGGAGTGCATTGCTATTCCAGTGACTTCGATACCACGTTTATGCTGAATTACTATGGACATCGCGATAGCGCTTATGTATGTTTTACGGGTGATGATTTTGAAGAAATGTACGGCCATATGCTGGGTTTTGGTCATAATGGAGGAATGATGGATGACATGCATGGGGATGAAACCGAGTGGTTACACCACATGGACGAGGAACATGAAGAAGGAGACGAACATTTTGGCGGGTTCGACATGGACAATTTCACCTTTTCTTACACCTTCAGGATGATGGATGGAGAAACTCCATATAGTCTGCAATTTCAGGGCTCTAAGCAATAGTTATTTATAAATTAAAAAATCAAAAAGATGAAGACAAAAGTTTTAAGTTTAGTTGTATTGTTCGTTCTGGGAACATTCACGGTATTTGCCGGAGAAAAAACAGA
>CAYRBS010000104.1:0-6201 GCA_964422335.1 uncultured Mariniphaga sp.
AAAACGCATCATCGAGGGTGCGGATGGTAAGCACTTCATTGAGTTTATCTTCCGAAATTTCTGTTTTCAAATTTACCGTTACTCTTTCGCCCGGCAACATATCGAAATAGTTATCGGAGAAAAATCCTTCCTCGTCCCCAATTTGCAGGTAAACATTTTTAGCCAGTTTATCGGTTTTCAGTTCCATATCAAAACCTGTATCCGTTTTGGAGATAGTGTATTTCACATCCGGGGAGGGAATATTCAATTCTTTAAAAGGCCTGAAAAAGAAAATATTTTGTGAAAGCACCCGGCCATTCTCCACCAGTTCGGCAGTAAGAAACAGGTTTCGTGTATTTTTTCCGTACAAAAACTCATACCTGTTCTCGTTAAAGTAGTTTTTACTCGAATTGGCCGGAAGTTCCACCAGCGAGGCTTCTTCCCAGGTTACACGGCCATCGAAATCCATCATTTTCAAATAAAGCTGAGCATTTATCGTCTCCAGCCGGTCGTTTACAATCCCCACTTTCAGCTTCATGTCTTCAATATAAGGACTCACCAAAACCGGTTCAAATCCTTTCTTTACATAATATTGCAATGCTTTCCATTTCTGGTAATAGTCGGTGGAACTCCACGATGCCACGGGCCACACATCGTTTAGTTGCCAGTAAAGGCTTCCCATGGTAAAGGGCATGGCCCGGCGGTGACCTTCAAGCCCCAGTTTAATACCCTCGGCCTGCAGTACCTGGTTCACATACAAAAACGACGGGAAATCTTTTGGTTGCTCGTACTCCTTCAGCATGTAATATTCGATGGTTTCGTTGCCAATGGATGAACGCTGGTGCGATTTCATCACTTCTGAAAAAATATCGTAATCTTCGGGTTCGGCATATTTTTGTACGGTAGAAAGTTCGGGGAACGACTGGAAACCGTATTCGCTCATAAACCGGGCAAGGTGCGTGGCATAGGTTTCAAACGGCTCCTTGCCCCACCAGACGCCCCAGTAATGTTCGTCGCCATTGACGAGGTCGGCAGGTTTTCCCAAACCCGACGACTGGCTGGAGCCCCAGTAGCTGCGTTGCGGATCGTATTCTTCTACCACGCCCGGCAAGGTTTCATGAAAAATATTGACATACGACTGCCAGATTTTGTCGGCATTTTCCTGGCTTTTGGCTTCTTCCTCTTCTTTCCAGCCCCAGCCGTACCAGGCATCCAGAATCTCGTTGTTGCCACACCACAGGGCGATGCTGGGATGGTTGCGTAACCGTTTTACATTGTCGATGGCTTCCTGGCGGACATTTTCAAGAAAGGCATCATCGCCGGGGAACATGGCACAGGCAAACATAAAATCCTGCCAAACCAGAATTCCGTTTTCATCGCAGAGATCATAAAAAATATCTTCTTCGTAAATACCGCCGCCCCAAACGCGCAACATGTTCATGTTCGATTTTTTGGCTGTTTCAATCATGGTGCGGTAGTTGTCATCGGTCACGCGGGGAATAAAAATATCGTTCGGAATATTATTGGCGCCTTTCATAAACACCGGGTGTCCGTTTAACTTAAAATAGAACGAAGTCCCCTCCTCATCTTTTTCCCGAACCAGTTCGAGCGTACGGATGCCAATGCGGGTTTTTTCTACATCCATCCGTTTTCCTGCTTTTATTTCCCCGGTTATATTATAAAGGTGCGCCTCCCCCAACCCGTTGGTCCACCAAAGTTCCGGATCTTCAATTTCAAAATCAACCGAATATTTTTCCACTCCCTGGTTTAACCTTAAACGGGTAGTAGCCAGTTTTTTTTCATCGTTCAGTACCGAAAGAACAGCCCTTCCATTTCCGGTTGCTTCAATTTCGAAAATGGCAGTAAATGTTGCTTTTTCGTCGGTAACTTCGTGCTGAACGATTTGCAGGTTTTCGATGCGGGCTTCGTCCCATGCATTCAAAAATACAGGACGCCAAATACCGCTGGTTACCAGCCGCGGGCCCCAATCCCAACCAAAATGGTAGCCTGCTTTGCGGGTGTAAACGCTCACTTTTTTGCCGTCTTCCACCTGGCCAATTTCCGCCAGGTCGTTATCGGAAACCGGGATGACATATTCATTGGCGTCGTATTTTTTAAGGCCTTCTTTGATAGGCGAACGCAAAACAATGCGCAATTCATTTTCCCCGCGGTTCAATATCGCTTTCACGTCGGCCTGCCACTCGCGAAACATGTTATCGGCCTGCAAAACCTGCTCGCCGTTCACAAACACATCGGCATAGGTATCGAGGCCTTTAAAATCAAGCTGAACACGATCGTGGTTCAATATTTTTTCATCCACCTCAAAGGTAGTTTTGTACTCCCAGTCTTCCTTATCAATCCATTGTAAATCGTGCTCGTTAAGGCGATAGAAGGGATCTTCAATTTTCCCGTTTTCCATTAAATCGGTATGGACCGTACCGGGTACAGTGGCCGGAAGCCACTCTTCTTCACCTGCCTGACGGAACACCCAGTCTTCTTTTATCTCTTGTTGAACTAAAAGGTCAGGGTCTTTTTCTTTATTCCGGCAACCCCATGCAAACAGCATGATCACGGCCACAGCGAATAACAGGTTTTGTGTTGATGCCATCGTTCGTAATTATTTTGTGGCGTTCGTTATGTAAATCATTTTAATTTGCAAAAATGTTATTCTTCCTCTTTCGCTGCTGTGGAAAAGTTGAAAGGCAGGTACAGCAGACAAAATTTAAATAGCCCGGTAGCAAGTGGCACCAGCCCAATCAGGCCCCACCAACTATCGAAAACAACGCCAATAATGGCAATAATTAAACCAATAATAATCCTGATTAACCTGTCAACCGGACCTACATTACATTTCATCATGGTATTAAATTTTAGTTTCGAAATTGCAGAAACCCACACACGGCTTTTCTTCAAAACTACAAAACCTAAGTGGATGCTGCAAAATAATTTCTACAGAAAACCTACTTATTCAGCACAATCCTGAATGTAGTCCCTTTGCCAACTTCTGACCACTTAATAAAAATTTTCCCTTTGTGATAATTTTCAATAATCCGTTTCGCCAGGGAAAGGCCCAGGCCCCAACCTCTTTTTTTGGTTGAAAAACCGGGCTGAAAGATAGTTTTAAACTGCGACTTGCCCACACCTTTTCCTGTGTCGGTTACATCAATCACCACTGTATTTTCTTTTTCTTTCAGGTGCAGCGTAATGGTGCCGTGGTTGTCCATTGCATCGATAGCATTTTTGCACAGATTTTCAATAACCCATGAAAATAAAGCAGCGTTGAGCGGGACGTACAGGGAGCTGTTTTCCGGAAAATCAGCCTCAAATTTTACCTTGTCCGACGAACGGGTTTTCAGGTAGCTGATAGTTGAGTTGAGCACTTCTGTCATGTTGGAAGGAATCAGTTCAGGTTTCGACCCTATTTTAGAAAAACGTTCCGTGATTTTTTCGAGGCGTTGCGTATCTTTTTCAAATTCATTTACGAGGGTAGGATCCACATCCTGCAGCTTCAGCAGTTCAATCCAGGCCATTAGCGACGAGATAGGGGTGCCCAGCTGGTGTGCCGTCTCTTTGGACATACCCACCCAAACCTGGTTTTGTTCTGCCCGCTGTGTGGCGCTAAATGCCGAATAGGCCGCCACGATGAATATGATAATAACAATAAGCTGAATGAAGGGATAATAGCGCAAATTGCGTAAAATGTTGGATTCACGGTAATAAAGCAGCAGGTAGTAATCTTCCGAAAGGTCGATGCGGATAGGTTCCGAGTGCGCTTTCATTTTTTCAAGTTCCTTGTCTAACACCTTCTCCCTGCGCCCTTCTCTGTAGGAGATATTAAAGTCGTTGTTATAGTTACCGCCCGGTTCAATTATAATGACAGGAATGGTGGTGTTTTGTTCCACAATCGACTGGATAAGCGTAAGGTATGCAGTATTGAGTTGCTCAATGGTTGCTTCGTTGCTTTCCTGTATGCCGGAATCGGCCAGGCGTTTGGTGGCTTCGGCCCAAAGTTCCACTTTCTTTCGCTCTTCGTTGGCCATTTTTTCGGTGAGCCAGTTGGTATATAACAAGGAAGCTACTCCAATAATCACTGCCACAATCAGCAGCATGATTTTCCCGCGCTTTCTTTTCAGGTAAATATCCAAAGTATGGTTTTTATATTAGTTTTGTTGAAAACGAGGGGAATAAATAAATATTATCTTATTTCCCCAGCATCTTCAGCGCAGCCTGCACAATTCCTTTTTTATCAATTCCGCAATCCCTGTACAAATCATCGGGCGAACCATGTTCGATAAACCGGTCGGGGATACCGAGGATTTTCACGTGAGCAGAAAATCCATTTTCAGCCATAAACTCGAGCACCGCGCTTCCAAAACCACCTTTAATCACCCCATCTTCTACTGTTAAAACATATTTGAAATCGTTAAAAACAGTTGACAGAAGCTCTTCATCGAGAGGCTTAACGAAACGCAGGTCGAAATGGGCAGCCGAAATACCTTCTTTGCCGAGGGCTTTTACTGCCTGCTGTGCAAATATGCCCGATTTACCGATTGTAAGGATAGCGATGTCAGTGCCGCCGGAAAGTTGCCGGCCTTTTCCGATTTCAATTTTTTCGAAAGGTTTTTTCCAGTCGGATACATTTCCGCAACCCCTTGGGTACCGGATAGAAAACGGTTGGTCAATCTCTTCAAGTTGGGCTGTGTACATGAGGTTGCGCAATTCGGGTTCATCCATGGGTGCCGAAACAATCATGTTTGGTACGGCGCGCATGTGTGCAATATCGAATACCCCGTGATGTGTGGGCCCGTCGGCACCCACCAGTCCGCCCCGGTCGATGCAAAATACCACGCGGAGGTTTTGTATCGCCACATCGTGAATGACCTGATCATACGCCCGCTGCATGAACGTTGAATAAATATTGCAAAACGGCACCATCCCCTGTGTTGCCAGTCCGGCCGAAAAAGTAACCGCGTGTTGCTCCGCAATCCCAACATCGAACGCCCGGTGGGGCATTTTTTCAATCATCAGGTTCATGGAACAGCCCGAGGGCATGGCCGGGGTGATACCCATAATTTTTTCATTTTTTTCAGCCAGCTCCAGCAAGGTTTCACCAAAAACATTTTGAAATTTATGTGACTTCTCAATGGGACAACTGCTGGAATATATTTCGCCTGTTTCTTTATTGAACAACCCCGGAGCATGGTATTTAGTCTGATCTTTTTCTGCCTGCAAAAATCCTTTTCCTTTCCGGGTCACCACGTGGAGCAATTTAGGGCCGGGAATATCCTTCAGGTCGTTTAAAACATCGGCGAGGTAATTTACGTCATGTCCGTCGATGGGCCCAAAATACCGAAAGTCAAATGCTTCAAAAAGATTGTTTTCTGTAAGCAACATGTTTTTGAGGGCATGTTGGTTTTTTTGAATGAATTTCCGTGTGGTTTTTCCAAATCCATCCAGTTTTCCAAGTCCTTCCCAAACATCTTTTTTTACCCTGTTGTAGGTGTGCGATTTGGAAATATTAAGCAGGTACTGGCCGATAACCCCTGAATTGGGATCGATGGCCATGTTATTGTCGTTGAGAATTACCAGCAGGTTTGCCTTGCTGGCGCCGGCATTGTTCAGGGCTTCAAAAGCCATTCCACCGGTCATGGCACCGTCGCCGATAACAGCTACAATTTTCCGGTCGTTTTCACTTTTCAGGCCCGATGCCACGGCCATACCCAAAGCAGCTGAAATTGAAGTGGAGGAATGCCCCACCCCGAAGGTATCGTACGGACTTTCTTCCCGCTTCGGAAAACCGCTAAGCCCTTTATACTTTCGGTTCGTGTTAAACACCTCGCGCCTGCCGGTTAAAATTTTATGGCCGTAGGCCTGGTGCCCAACATCCCACACCAATAAATCGTAGGGTGTATTAAAAACATAGTGCAACGCAACGGTCAGTTCAACCACGCCGAGACTGGCGCCAAAATGCCCCGGGTTAGCCGATACGGTATCAATAATATAATCCCTTAATTCGTCGCAAACTTCAGGTAATTGATGCAAATTCAGTTTTTTTAAATCTGAAGGGCTATCTATTTTTTCGAGTAATTTTTCCTTAACTTTGACCATTTCATGTGAAAATATTTTGCAAAGATACAACAAATCGTTCACTTCTATTTGTACAAAACAGTGTGCAAACATATTTGTTTCACCACTGCAAAAGAAGTAATTTTAGCCTGAAAA
>CAYRBS010000104.1:6301-8231 GCA_964422335.1 uncultured Mariniphaga sp.
AAAATAATATTGAAATGAAAACAGTTCAGAAAATATGGTTCCTGATTCTCCCAATAGCTTTGTCTTCATGTGTTTCCATGAAACAGTTCAGCGACGTTCAGGATAAACTGAAAGATGCAACCGCAGAAAACGAACAGCTGAAACAGGCAAAAATCAGGCTGGAAACGGCCAATACCGAACTGGAAAGCGCCAACGACCGGTTAACAGACAAAAACAAAGATTTGAATGCCCGGCTTGAAGAGGCGATGTATGATCTGAATGTTCAAAAACAAAAATACGCGGGACTGAAAATTGACATGGAAAATTTAAACCGGCAGCTTGACATCCTGAAATCGGGGAGTACGTCGGAAATTGAATTGCTGATGGAAGAATTGCAAGATACCCGTCGCGATTTAAACCAGCGGGAAGACCGGTTGCGCGACGCAGAAAAAGAACTGGAAGACCGGAACCGGCGCCTTATTGAATTGCAGGAAGTCCTGGCCCAAAAAGACCAGGCCGTAAAAGACCTGAAAGAAAAAGTAATGCAGGCACTAACCGGATTCACCGACAATGGACTGACCGTGCACGAAAAAAACGGGAAAGTTTATGTTTCCATGGAAGAAAAATTGCTGTTCAAAACAGGCAAATGGGAGGTGGATCCCAACGGGCAACGGGCATTGCGCGACCTGAGCAGGCTACTGGCAGAAAACACGGATATCAACATAATGGTGGAAGGACACACCGATGATGTGCCCATGCGTGGCTCGGGTGAAGTAAAAGACAACTGGGACCTTAGCGTGATGCGTGCCACCGCTGTTACAAAAATTCTAACCGAAAACGAACAGCTTGATCCGGAACGCATTATTGCCGCCGGACGCAGTGAATTTGTACCCCTTGAGCCAGGCGAAACACCGGAGGCAAGGCAAATGAACCGGCGGACGGAGATAATTCTGACACCCAAACTGGATCAGTTACTGGAAATTTTGGAGACGAACTGAATTTTTAATCACACACAATCCTGCAAATTTCCGCCAACCCATTCAACGTTAAGAGGGGCTCTACATTTTTTATATTTTTAGTAAGCGGTGCAATTACCTGGCTCAACCCACCGGTTGCAACAACATTCAGGGTTTCCCCTATTTCATCCTGGGTTCGTTCAATCATCGAATCGACCAGGCCGGTAAAACCGTAAACCACCCCCGACTGAATAGCGTGGATAGTATTTTCACCCAAAACCGAAGGCGGAGGGGTTAAATGAATTTGCGGCAACTGCGCGGTTTCTCCGGCCAGGGCAGCAACGGCAGTCTGCAAACCGGGCGCAATGGCCACCCCTTTTATTTCGGCATTTTTCCCAATGGTGGTAAATGTGAGCGCCGTACCAAAATCAATCACCATTGTAAATTTTCCAAACAGCTGAAATGCTGCCACTGAATTCGCTACCAAATCGGCGCCAATCTGGTAGGGATTCAAAATTTTTACCGGAAGCTGAGGATAAATTTCAGGGCCCACTTCTGTTATTTTTGTCCCGTCGAACAATCCGGGCAGCATTTCGGTAAACGGGCGCACCAGCGAAGGAACCACACTGCTCAGAATAATACTGTCCACATCGGTTCGGCATACTTTCCCTGCCGTTAACAACGACCTGAAAATCACTTCGTATTCGTCAGCCGTTTTTAACGGGTCGGTTTGAATGCGCCAGTTGTTTGTCCATTCACCCTCCTCATGAATTCCAAAAACGATGTTTGTATTTCCTATATCAATTGCGAGTAACATGTCAATAATTTTTCTTTGTCTTGATACTTGATACTAAAAATCCAGTCATCTATCTTTAAAACAAACTTAACTGATTATCCTTTTCATCCGGCTTTTTACGCGGTTTATTTTCTATTTGCTGAATGAGTTCCTGCTGAATGGAACTGAGGAACGGACTTTTGGGCAAATTAAATTTCCG
>CAYRBS010000105.1:0-4947 GCA_964422335.1 uncultured Mariniphaga sp.
TCAATAAAGATTGAATGAAGGAGAAACATCAAGATAAAATTTGGGAACTGGCTGCTGCAAAAGTCCATAACGAGGCCAATGAAACAGAAGCCAAAGAACGGGGCACTATAGCCCAACACGCTGAAAACCGGAAAATTTATGACAGCGTGGATGAAATACATGAAAAATTATCAGAAACCATCCCACTGAGGCATAGCTCTGCTTATCGCTCATGGAAAAGAGTTAACCAATATTTTAAAAGAAAAAAAATCCGGCTCTACCTTAACATCTCCAAATATGCCGCTATTATTTTGCTGGCATTTGGAGTGGGAACGCTCATAAACGTTCATTGGAAGCCACCCGCCCCGGAGGCTCCACCCGTGTATTCCGAAGTACACGTCCCGCTGGGGCAAATGTCGGAAATGACGTTACCTGACGGCACCCATGTTTGGCTTAACTCCGGCACCACCCTGCGGTATGCAAACAATTTTGGCGACCAGTCGCGCGAGGTGGCAATGGAAGGGGAAGCTTTTTTTAAGGTGAAACACGAAGAAATTCCTTTTAAAGTAAAAATTAAAAACAGGGAAGTAGAAGTGCTCGGAACCTCCTTTGCCGCCGTTGCCTATCCCGACGAAGATTTCAGCCAGGTTACGCTGGTGGAAGGATCGGTGCAGGTAAACGATAGCAAGGGTCAGGAACTGAAAAAAATCGACCCCAATCAAATGCTCCACCTGCCCGACGATTTAAATCAAAAAATTGCCACCTACGAGGTGAATACCCTGTTTTATGAAAGCTGGATAAACGGTGAAATTAAGTTTGATGAAGAGCCTCTCTCTGACGTGGCCCGGAGGATGGAACGATGGTACAACGTGGAAATCCGGTTTACCAGCGAAGCTGCACGGCAGATCCGGTTTACAGGCACTGTGCTGAAGCATAAACCCATCGACCAGTCTATTCAGGCTATCAGCCTGCTTCTGCCCATTAAGGTTGAACACGAAAACAATTTAGAAATTAAAGATGTAATAACCATTTCAAAAAAAGAATTGCCTATGTAAAACTAAATCCTAAAAACGAAAAATTTGTAACAAAAGCAAACGGTGGATATGCCCCACATACCCACCGTTACAAAATCGATTAAAACAAAGTGTAGTGTAATAATCATTAAAAATTTGTAAATTTATGGAAAATCAAGCAAAACCTGTCGGACTAAACCGGCATTTTACAAAATTTCTGTTAAAGATGAAATTAACATTAACTATCCTACTGTTTGGCCTGGTGGGTGCATCTGCTTCCACCTACTCGCAAAACACCCGCCTCGACATTTCTATTCAAGAGGGGAGCATGGTAGAACTTATCAAACAGATTGAAGAAAAAAGCGAATTCTTTTTTTACTATCAAAAGAAAGAACTGGCAGAGTTGGACAAAGTTACCGTGGAAGCTCAAAATGCCACTGTTATGGATGTCCTCGACAAAGCGCTGGAAGGTACTGCATTCGATTACCGGATATTGGACCGGTACATTGTAGTAAGAGCCACAGGCGACTCCTTCGGGGAGGACTTCCTGGCATCAGCACGGGAAATAGCCGGCGACCAGCAACAAGAGGTTTCCGGTACGATAACCGATGCCAGTGGGCAGCCCCTGCCCGGTGTAACCGTTGTGCTGGTAGGAACTACCCAGGGAACCGTGACCAACGAAGATGGCGTATATACACTCACCAATATTCCCGAAGATGCTACGCTGCAATTTTCTTTTGTTGGGATGCAGACAAAAAATGTTGAAGTAGGTGACCAGACAATTATTAATGTAACGATGGAAGAAGAGTCAGTAGGCCTGGAGGAAGTAGTTGCAATTGGGTATGGTACCCAAAAAAGGGAAAACGTAATAGGATCAGTGACGGCTGTTCAGGAAGAAGAACTCACCTCAGCACCTGTTGGTAGGGTTTCAAATGCACTGGCAGGTCGTCTTCCGGGAGGTATTTTCATGCAGGAGTCTGGCGAACCGGGAAACGATGCTGCTGTAATCAGAGTAAGAGGAAACAGCACATTCAATAACAATAACCCGTTAATCGTAATCGATGGAATTCCCGGAAGAGATTTAAACTCACTAAACCCGGAAGACATTGAATCTATTTCAGTTCTGAAGGATGCATCTGCTGCTATTTACGGAGCAAGGGCTGCCAACGGTGTGATCCTTGTCACAACCAAAAGTGGATCTGAAGGTATGCCCGCTACATTTACCTATAATTTTTACGAGGGTATTCTTTCACCCAGTAAATTACCCGAACTGACAGATGCCCCCACTTATGCAAGGATGATTCGGGAAATGCAGTCATACCGGGATATTGATGAAGATAATATGATGTTCTCAGAGGAAGATATTGCAAAATACGAGTCCGGAGAATATCCATGGACACACCCGAATACCGACTGGTATGAAGAGGCCCTCAAGGATTATAGCTCAACACGCCACCATAATTTTTCGGTTGAGGGAGGAACACAAAATGTAACCTACCACGGATCGTTTGGCACCCAGTTTGACGATGGTATTTATACCAATTCGGCCACTTCATACAACCGGTATAATTTGAAATTTAACATTAATGCCAAAATCAATGAATACATTAGTGTAGGACTTGATATTAATGGCATACAGGAAAACAGAAGATATCCGACCAAATCGGCCAACTCCATATTTCAGGGAATAATCAGAATGTACCCAACTTCACATGCCTTAATGCCGGGTACTGATTTACCGGGACCTGATATAGAATACGGAGACCAACCAATGGTTTCAGCGTCAGAAGAAACAGGTTTTGACGATGACAAACGGTACCGTAGCAATAACATACTCACTGCCACCCTGAAAGTTCCGGGAGTTGAAGGTCTGAGCTTTACCGGCTATTATGCTTATGACAAGTATATTCGGCACAGAAAATTATTCCAGAAACCATGGACTCTTTACAGCCTGGATGAAACCGCTTATCTCAACGATGGGAATACTGGAAAAGAAGACGGTACTGACTATATCGTTTCAAAAACCATCGGCTTCCCCGAACCGAGGGTGACAAACTATTCTCAACATTCTGTATCAAAAACCGCTAACTTTAAGGTTGACTATGTGAATACATTTAACGATGTCCATAACGTGGAGGCTTTTGCTGCATACGAACAGAATGAATATGAGAACGGAGGCTTTGAGGCTTTTCGCAGGTATTTTGTTTCTGACCGGTTACCTTACCTTTTTGACGGTGGCGATGCTGAAAAGGATAATGACGAATATGTGGGACTTGATGCCCGTGTCAATTATTTCGGCCGTTTAAGCTATAATTACAGTAACGTCTATTACTTCCAGTTTAGCTTCCGGAGGGATGGTTCGTTAAGGTTCTCCGAAGAGAGTGGCCGCTGGGGTAACTTCCCGTCTGCATTAATAGGTTACCGGCCATCGGAACAAGCCTGGTGGCAAGACAACAGCTTTATTAACGACCTTAAATTCAGGGCTTCATGGGGCCAGCTGGGGAACGACCAGGTAGATGCTTTCCAGTATTTAACAAGTTATGGATTTGAGCAGGGCTACACCTTTGGAGAAAGCAAGACCTACTCTGCAGGCCTGAACCAGGCAAATGTCCCGAATCCTTTTATTACATGGGAAGTTGCCAATATTTTTAATGCAGGATGGGACGCTACAATGTTAGATAGCAAAATGACGTTTGAAACCGATTTTTTCTATGAAAGACGTACAGATATCCTCGTTGAAAGGAATGTGTCAGTACCGCGTTTCACTGGTATTTCACTGCCCGACGAAAATTTTGGGATTACTGAAAACCGCGGAGTTGAAGCTTTACTTGCTTACAGGGACAGAAGAGGCGACTTTAGCTATGGAGCATCAGGTAACTTTGCCTTTTCAAGAAATAAAGTGGTAGAAATGGATGAACCAGAACGGCCTGTGCCATGGCAAACCAGAACAGGACATCCGATGAATGCCCTGCTTCTTTACAAAAAAATAGGTATTTTCAGCGACTGGGATGAGGTTAATTCAACGCCTCACGTGAGCGGAGCAAGGCCTGGCGATATAATTATCGAAGACTATGACGAAGACGGAGAAATTACAACCGACGACAGGCAACTGTTTCCGCTTACCACCACTCCTGAAATAACGTATGGGTTCTCGTTCGATGTTGGTTATAAAAACTGGCAACTCAGAGGACTCCTTCAGGGGCAGAGCGGAGCTTTACGTTATATCTACACTGACGGACGCATTGGTTCGGCAGGAAATTACTTCCAGTACGATGCAGATGACCGATGGACCCCGGAGAATACAGATGCCACAAAACCAAGGGCCTATGAAAGAGTGGAAGAATATTGGAGAGGCAGTCATATTACCGATCATCATTATGCCGATATATCCTTTCTGCGGTTAAAAAACCTGCAATTGACTTATAACCTTCCTCAGCGTATAACGAGCCAGCTAATGCTTAAAAATGCGAAAGTGTTTGCGGCAGGACAAAACCTTTGGCTCATTTATTCAGGAAATAAAATAATGGATCCTGAAACGGATGGTATGGGTGCTTACCCAATTATGAGAGTAATTTCTGTAGGTGCACAGATATCGTTTTAATTAATAAAAACACGAACTTATAATTTTAAATATTATTATTATGAAAAAATATATCACAGGCATAAAGCTACTTGTATTCATATTATTTCTTCTGCCAGCTTGCAGTGAAGAAGTTTTGGACAAAACCCCGTTGGACAGTTACTCTGACCCTGTTGTATGGTCGGACATCGACCTTGCCGCTACCTATTTAACCAGGGCATACAACCAGGTGGAATATGGAATGGGCAAAGGAGAGATGCTTGGTGCCATGACAGACGAACTTTTAATGGCCAGGGGTGGCAGCAATAAACCATGGAATACCGGGGAGATAACCCCCGACCGGCTCGGGTCTAACCGGGGTCATCTTAACTGGGG
>CAYRBS010000105.1:5047-8131 GCA_964422335.1 uncultured Mariniphaga sp.
CGAATGTGGCCAATGACCTGGTTGGTTATACAAATGCCAACAGAACTGAGTTATGGACCAAAGCTAAAAATGCTGCTAAAGCAGTTATCGACCTGGGAACGGTAAATTTAGCCGACTTTGGTGCGCCTGATCAGGACGCCGTTGCACAAAATTATTTTTCCTTCTTCAAGGCCTATGACCTTTCGGGAGAGGGAGTTATTTGGGGCCGGATGTTCAAACCCGATGTCGGTGCTACTCACAACCAGAACAGAACCTGTGGCCCAAATGGGATCAATAATTTTGGAAGAAATAGTCCCATGCAGCAAATGGTAGATAGTTACCAGATGATGGATGGTTCTGATTTTTTCGATCATTTTTCCATTCAGGATGATGGCGAATGGGGAGAATACGTCAACGCTTCGGATGAATACACGAACGAAAATCCATACTATTTTCGTGAACCCCGCTTTTATGCAAGCGTTCTTTATGACAGTGCCGTTTGGCAGCCACGCTTCCCAAACCTGGCCGATACAGATCCGCTTGGGATACTTGACATACGAACCAGGGAAGTAATCGAAAGCGGAGAAACCGTTTACTTCAGGTACGGATTGGATACACGAAATGGACCGGTTGAAAACTGGAACGGAAATTATGGCGGATACCGTTTGAAAAAATTCATGGATGATCAAAGCATTGGAAGAGACCAGAACAATGAAAACGTTTGGATTTTTATGCGGTATGCCGAAGTACTTTTAAACTATGCGGAAGCATGCCTGGAGCTTGGCGAAGAAGACGAAGCTGCCACTTACATAAACATGATAAGAAACCGCGCCGGAATGCCTGACTTTACGGGGGACATCTGGGATGCTTATCACTATGAAAGGAAAGTGGAACTTTTTGCTGAAGATATCAGATGGTATGATATACGCAGATGGAGAAAGCTCGATGAACTACTGCCCAAAACTGTACTGGGGATTAACATTAAAGAAATTACGGTGGATGGCGTAACAACCACCACATGGGCAAGAAGAAGGGCCATGCCCGATAATAACGTAGAGGAAAAAATGTACTGGATTCCAATTCAATCGGATGAGCTAAAAAGAGCTCCGGCACTGGAACAGAATCCACATTATTAAGTTTTCAGATAATGTAAATAGCATACTGCTCTTCGGAGCAGTATGCTATTATACAAACCAATTTTTTCAACATAAAATTTGATAACAATAACTTGTCTAAGAATGAAATTAATTAAATATTTTGCACTTATTATAATACTTTTTCCCGCCATAAGTTGTACTTCAACAAACGGAAAAGTAGAGTTTGAACACGATGAAGACGACAAAAAAGTAGATATCTCCATAAATGGTAATTATTTTACGTCCTTTATCTATCCTGATGATATGGAAAAACAAGTACTTTATCCAATATCAACAGCCGCAGGAAATGAAATCACGAGAGGATTTCCCATTGACCCGAAACCTTTCGAAAGGACAGACCATCCCCACCATGTTGGGTTATGGTTTAATTTTGGCGATGTAAACGGACTTGATTTTTGGAACAATTCCTTTGCAATCGAAGCGGACAGAAAGCACAATTATGGTTCAATAAAATTTAACGAAATTGTAGAGTTAAATCAAAAAGAAGGCAAGTTGGTTGCCAAATCAACATGGGTAAATATCGATAACGAAACACTTCTTAATGAAGTTACAACCTATATTTTTGATGAAAATAACGGAACCCGAAGCATAGAAAGAATTACAGAATTAACAGCAGAACAGGAAGTTACATTCAAAGACAATAAAGAAGGACTTATCGGATTACGAGTTGACAGGGCCTTTGAAGAACCGGTTGACAAACCGGGCAGGTTTTTAGATGCCAATGGAAATGTTACAGAAACCCCTGTACTAAATAATGAGGGAGTAAATGGAGTTTACCGCAATGCAGAGGGAGTAACCGGAGGAGACGTATGGGGGAAAAGAAGCCCATGGGTGGCTTTAAAAGCCGAAAAAAATGATGAAGTTATTACCATTGTAATTCTTGACCATCCCGAAAACCCAAATTATCCTGCATGGTCGCATGCACGCGGATATGGTCTTTTTGCCACTAATAACCTGGCAGGACGTGCTGTTGAAGATGATACAGAACCGGCAATAGTGGAGTTAAGCCCGGGCGAGAACGTTGTTTTTAAACACAAAGTAATAATTGGCGGAGACCTTGCAGACAATCAGATTACTGAAATTGCAAACAATTTTCATAAAAAATAAATCATAAAAAATGATAAAAAATAAAGATAATTCAAGGAGGTCATTCATAAAAAATGCAGCTACTGGTGCTTTTATTGCCGCTGTTTCTCCAGGTGTCTTAAAAGGAGAAACCATTGAAAAGCCAACAATTCTATCTGCAGGGGCAAAGGGAGCAAACGACAGGATACGAGTGGCTGTTTTAGGTGTGTATGGAAGGGGGAAATCTCACATAAACGAAATCATGGGGCTTTCAGAAAAAGCCAATGTGGAAGTGGTTGCACTCAGTGATCCCGATATGGATGTTTTGCAGGAACGTGCGAAAGATTTTGAAAAAAAATATGGTAAAAAAGTAGCCATAGAACAGGATTTCCGGAAAATTTACGATGACGATTCCATTGATGCTATAGCACTGGCTTCACCCAACCACTGGCATGCGTTGCAAACAGTTTGGGCCTGCCAGGCCGGAAAAGATGTATATGTTGAAAAACCAGCCACCCACAATATTTATGAAGGCAAAAAAATGATTGAAGCTGCCTATAAATACAACCGCATTGTTCAGCACGGTGTACAATTGCGCAGTTCAGAAGCCATTCGCGAAGCCGTTAAACACTTGGAGGACGGCTTGATTGGCCGTGTTTACATGTCACGTGGCCTGGTATTTCGCTGGCGACCCGATATTGGTGACAAAGGAATATCACAGGTACCGGCTGGTCTCGATTATGATCTGTGGTGCGGACCGGCACCCATGCCTCCTTTCACCCGCAACCTGGTGCATTACAACTGGCACTGGCACTGGAACTATGGAAATGGTGACGTGGGCAACCAAGGGATTCATGAAACCGATCTTTGCATGTGGGGGCTG
>CAYRBS010000106.1:0-1210 GCA_964422335.1 uncultured Mariniphaga sp.
CTGTTTTCAGGCTGTCGGCCAGTTCCTGCATAGCAGTCATTTGTTCCTGCGATTCAAATTGCAACAGAATATGCCTTGCTTCCACTGAATCGGGCATCAATTCCGAGGCGTGTAACCTGGCCAGTTTATATGCTTCATTTTCAAAATAAGGGCCAAAGATATCCCCTACTTCAGCTTCATTTTCAAAAATCCAATCGGCAATATCGGCTGGCAAATCTTCCTGTTTATACCAGTTGTTATCGAACTCCTCATCGGAATTGGAATTAACAAACGAAACGTTGTCGCTTGCAGAAGAAAAATCGGACACAATATCATTTATCCAATCTTCAGCTTCCTGATAATCCCGATCGGTGGGTTCTACCGGGAAGGTAACATATTCAATACGGCGTTGTTTTTCCTGCTCGAACTCGTCCTGATTGTTATTGTAGTAATTTCTTAAATCCTTTTCGGTAACCACCACCTGACTGTCGGCTACCGTGTTATGGGCAAGCATAATATAATCGAAATCAACTTGTTTACTGTTTTGTTCGGCGCTTTGCCGGGCTTCCTCGCTGGTAACATAAAGGCCTTTCCCGACCAGGTTATTGTATTTCGTTTGAATACGTTCTTCCAGTATTTGGTTTTCGAGGTAAAGCCAATAGTCACGTTGCTCGGGAGATACGCCTGTTTCAAGGTTTCTCAGGAAATTAACCACTGCGTTGCGATCGACCTGGCCGGTATTTGGGTCGGCGAAAAGTTGTTGTATAATGGGGTGTAGATTTGTACCCTGCAGCATGTCGAAAAGCTCGTCGGAACTCACCGTAATGCCCAGATCTTCATAAACGCTTCCCATAACCTGGTCGCGCACCATGTTCTCCCAGGCCTGGTCGCGCACCTGAACCCATGTTTCCTCATCGAGTTGGGAATCCTGATTGTTCATCCGGTAAATTTCACCCAGTTCTTCCACTTCCTGCTGAAATTGCGGGTATTGGACAGATTCGCCGTCAATTTCACCTACTTCCATACGGTCTCCCTGAAACATGGAGCTTCCTCCCTGAAACATATCGCCCAAAATGAAGGCAGCCAGTGAAATTCCTATTACAATTGCCACCAACAACCCTGCTTTTGTCCTAATCGTTTGTAACGTTGCCATTGATTTACAGTTCTTTTAATGCAAATTTTACTTCAATTTTTTCGAGCTACGAAGATAACAATTTTCAAAAGAATACAT
>CAYRBS010000106.1:1310-8071 GCA_964422335.1 uncultured Mariniphaga sp.
GGTTTTTTGATTCTCCAGTTTTGCATCGTCTGGTCCGACTGAAAACCGATGCCGGTGATAATCTGGTCGGGCCGGATGATTCTCACATATTCTTCTGTATGAATTTTCTCTTCACCTTCCTCCCAGATAAGGTGTTCAGTTTTAAGGGTATCGCCCTGTGCATTGGTCGCAACAACATTATTTTTCGCTTCCCATTTTTCTTCGTCCACAAACTGTTTGGCATAGTCGGCCAGGATACTTGAAACAACTTCCTGGTTTTCGTCGTATTTTACCAGTTCAATCCCTTCGGGAAACTCCACATAGGGTTTACCATCGCCTTCAAACCGCATGAGCTTGGGGGCCTTCAGGTAAAACCTGACTTCGCCGCTGTCGGTATAAAGTGTTTCAAAGTTGACCGCTTCTACCACGGGCAGGTTTTCGGTGGTGCCAAAGGCTTTAATCTTTTCGATGTTGTCTTCGCAGCCATACAAAAGAATTGCAGCCCCTGCAAAAAGGACTGCAATTCTAACTAAACCTGCATATTTTATGGTATTAAAACCTGACTTTTGTTGATTCATTAATCCAGCCTCCCACTTTGTATGTTTCTCCTTCCTGCAAACTGCGGAAAAAAGCTTCCTCTTTGTCGGGGAAGTACCGTCTGTAGTCGGATGCTTTTTTGGATGCGTCCACCGCACAATCGGGGTTTGATCTGGCGCGTTCGAAATAGTCAACAGCCAGCCAAAAAACGGTAGCTTTATCAAAGTCATCTTCCCCAAAGGAACGGCTGGCAGCTACATAAATATCGCCGATAAGCGAATTTGCCTCGCAATAATCGGGGTTAATAGCCAGTGCCTTACGGGCAAAATCACGGGCTTCACGCAATGCATCTTCTTTTGCAAAAACAAATACGGCATATTCATAATAATATTTCGAAAGCCTTTCCTCATCGGTTTCCTGATCCATTGCCTGTTTGTAATAATCTTTCGCCCGCTCAATATCATCTCTTTTCACATACCTGCGTGCCATGTTAAAAGCTGCTTCAGCTGAAGGATCCAGATCATAAAGCCTTTCTGTTGCTTCCGAGAACAACGCTGTCTCTTCACAATCGGCATTACCCAGGCGGCGCAACATGCTTTTAATAAATTCTTCATCGTCCTTATTTTCTTCAAACTGCGGCGCGAAAATTCCAACAAGTGCATCACAATCGGCAGCCCCTGATGTACCGAAGATATCTTCAATATAATTTCTAACTTCGTTTATATTCTGCAGTATTTCTTCTTCATCATCGCTTTTCTCTTCCATTGCATCCAAAATGGAATTGCATGTTTCATAATTTTTAACAACGGTTTCCTGTGAGACATCTCGAAGCTTAAACAACGAACGGGTGGTTTGCATCAGCAAAACAAGCACGGGCAGTTCTGTTTCTTCTACTCCCTGTATTTCTACCGACTTACTTAACCAGTCGTATCCTTTTTTCATGATTTCCTGGAGTTCTTCTTCCTCCGTGTTACCGCTGCCGTCTAACTTATACTTAAGCCAGCGTGAAGCTTTACGGCCCAATACATATCCTTCTTCCCCAAAATATTTAATCCTTTGGTCGTACAGCTTCATCAAATTATTGATGTGTTTTTCTTTTTCTTCTTCATTCTCTGCTTCCTCAATAAAATGCCGGTACATTCTTGAGCCGTGAATGTAAAGGTTAAGGGTTGATTTGGGATATTTATTATACAGTACTTTCCAGTGTTCAAGTGCCGATTCGTAATCCTCCTGCTTATAATGTTCCCTGTAGAGTGACAGGCTATTCATAAAATCCCTGTCCTGTTCTTTGATAAGGTCGTCAGCCGACTTAAGAATGACATCGCCTTCTGCGACTTCTTCTTCGCCTCCTCCTTCACCGGGAAGTTCGCCTTCCATGGCAAAATCAAAAACATCGCCTTCTTTATCCCTTATGTCAAGCCTTTTGGTATCATTTACATACGTAAATTTTATCCATTTCGATTTTTCGTGGGCTTCCAGTTCGTACTTCCCGTCGAAACTGGTCATCATACTCCCCCCCCTGTGAACTTCTACATTGATGCCGGCTGCGGGTTCACCGTTGCGGTAAACAGTACCTTTTACAACTCTTTGTGCCTGGGCGCCTGAGGCCGCAAGCAGTGCAACTGAGAATATTAAAATTGCTATGCGATATACAGCTTTCATAGTTTTTTATTTTTTATTTTTATTTTTCTAATCAAACCTACGTTTCTGGAACCAAAGATCGTATAAATTTACACTCAGGTTCAACTTTGCATAATTTTCAAGAACTAAATTATTTTCTTTTGTTCCCCGTCTTCCAAGTTCTCCCGAAATATTAATGGTTGAGTTGGAACGGGCAACGGGTAATCCTACTCCAAAACTTATGCCAAAATCGTTAATTTGCTGATCTCCAAACATCAAATATGATTTCTCATATTTCAACCCGGCCCTGTAGGCAATCCTGTTCAGGTAACTACGGATTGAAAACCGGTCGGGAATCCATTCGGCACCGAGCGCAAATTTATCCAAATCTGTCAAAAATTTATCATCTCCGCCAGGCAAATTTACATTTGACCAACTTTGGTGATAATAATCGGCATTTATTTCCAGTGAATTCTCTTTTACATAGGATATGCCACCTCCAAAAGTAAGCGGAAACTCAATGGAACTTTCATCCTGGCTTTGAAAATTTAATGTGTCGAGATCGGAATTATTATCAGATGAAATATTCTTTTGCGTTAAATCAGAATAAAAAGCGGTGTATTTAGGTTTGTTTTCGATTGTTGCAGCAAAAATGAGTGATTGATCCTCTTTAAGGGGCAGGGTTGCCTGCACGCCAAAATTAAGGCTGAAATCGCGCAACCTGGTGCTTTCATATTTTTGCATGTTGTAAAAATCGCGTGATTCGAGGGAATAAACTTCAGCATTCCGGTTAAGGGTACCGAAAAGGTAATTCAGGTTTGCGCCCACCGAAATGTTTTCAACCGGTTCGACTGCCAGGCCCCAATATGCCTTCGACAAGGAGCCAACACCGTAATATTTATACAAAACATCGCCTGAATTTTCAAGGGTTTCATTAACCTCCAAATCGTACCCCACATCGGAGTAAGGAGTTAGTCCCAGGCTGGTTGCCATCCAGTTTGTAATCTGGAAATTCAGGGCAAAATACCTGAAGTTCACGTCGTTGACATCCATGCTGGCAATATCGTTGCTGTAGTTGGCAAATTTTCCGTACACACCAAATTCAAACATAAATACCAACGAATCGACGGCTGTATAGGATGCCGGATTGGCGGGATTTATTTGCTGATTGTTACGGCTGGCAAGCGATGCGCCCCCCATGCCTGCCGTTCGTCCAAAACTGTAGGGTTGGAGGTCACCTACACCAAACCGCGAATACGGTGAAGTAGTGTTGTTATTAAATTGAGCCAATAATAAGGCCGGTAGTAATAATAATCCGGCCAACAAACATACGCTTCTAAATCTCCCCATTATGTATTATATTCTAATATGCGGTTTAACCCTAAGGCTATTAAATTGAAATGTACAAAGAAAGAATTTTTTAACTTCTTATCAAAAAAAAGAACATCGCCCCCGGTAATAATTACGTTTAAATTTTTATAAAATTCCTTAAATGCAGAGATGGTTTTATCCACCTCAAACACAACGCCATTCTGCACTCCCACCCTGATCGCTTCTTCGGTGGTCGTTCCGAAAAGTTCGCCGGTTTCTTTTTTCTCCAGCAGGGGAAGTCTCCCGGTAAAATGGTGAAGGGCTTTAAAACGCATCGTTATTCCCGGCGAAATATTCCCGCCCAGGTACTTCCCATTATCAGTTAAAATATCGCAGGTTATTGCTGTGCCCGCATCAATAACAAGCACATTGGTTCCCGGATACAAATGAAAAGCGCCAACAACAGCGGCAATCCTGTCTTTCCCGAGTGTTTCCTTCGACACATAACAATTTTCGACAGGCAGGGGGGTGCCGGCATCCAGTTCTATAAAGGTGTCAAAATAGTTTTGAAGGTGTTTTTTTAACCCAGGGGAGTAATCTTTTACAGCAGAAACAATAACCTTACTTATTGCAGGGTACTCCTTTTTCAATTCCCGGATATGATCGGGTGAAAATTCCTCTTCGGTCCCGAAAATTACTTCCTCACCCCGGCTGAATACCGAAAATTTGGTACGCGTATTTCCAATATCTATTACCAGGTTCATTTCAGTTGATAATCCGCTGGCTGATGTCAAGCGCTTTAACAGAATGTGTCAGTGCACCAATGGATATATAGTTTACGCCGGTTGCTGCCACTTTCCTTATCCGTTTTAATGTCATATTACCGGAAGCTTCAATTTTTGCCCGTTTGGCAATTAAATCTACCGCTTCTTTCATCAACTTCGAGCTCATATTGTCGAGCATGATAATATCCACATCGGCGATGAGTGCTTCCTGAACCTGCTCCAGTGTTGAGGTTTCCACTTCAATTTTAATACTTTTCGGAATTTTTGAGCGAATGGCATCCACCGCTTCTTTAATGCCACCTGCCACCTGAATGTGGTTGTCTTTAATCATTACCATATCGTACAGGCCAAAACGATGGTTGGAAGCGCCGCCCATCCTCACGGCATATTTGTCGAGGTAACGGTAACCGGGCAATGTTTTCCGGGTATCCAGAATTTCCACATTGTGGCCTTCCACCTCCTGCATACATTTATTGGTATAAGTAGCAATGCCCGACAGGCGTTGTAAAAAGTTAAGTGCTTTGCGTTCGCCGGTAAGCAGCGCACGGTAGTTTCCTTTAAATTCTGCAATAACATCTCCTGGTTTCACCTTGCTGCCATCGGGAATGATTTCGTTCCATTCAATATTTTTATCGAATTTCCTAAAAACCATTTCAGCAACCGGAAGCCCGGCAATCACACCGTCGGCTTTTGCAACCAGGATGGCTTTTTTGCTGGAGTCGGGCGGAACCAGGTTATTGGTGGTAATGTCGCCATCCCCAATATCTTCGGCATAGGCCAGTTCAAACAAAACTTCTGCCGCCTTCAATGTTTTCTCGTCTATCATCGCATTTTATTTTCTAACTGGTTCAAATTTAATCTTTTTGTTTTTTTGTTGTACCGTATGCACTTCAAAACGAGGATCTTCTTTTGGAAAATCGGTACGGATATGCCCTCCCCTGCTTTCTTCGCGAATTAAAGCCGCGCCGGCAATTAACCGGCAAATGGTGGCGCTGTTATTAATCTTCATTAAATTGTAGTCATTATTGTAGTCGCTAAATTCCTCTGCCAACTTTTCAAATTCGTTCAGCGCCTCTTCCATCCCTTTTTTGTTTCGCACCACCCCCAGGTTTTTCATCATTTGTTTGGCAATTTTGTTTTGAGCAGTAAGAAAAACCTCTTCGTTCCGGCTGTTGATTTCCATCGGCCGGGTTTGCTCCAGGTTGAGCGCCGGCCATTCAATTTTAGCCGCTTTGTCGCTGGCACGTTTTCCAAACACGAGGCATTCGAGCAAAGAATTACTGGCCAGCCTGTTGGCTCCCATAACGCCTGTAGATGCTGCTTCACCGCAAACAAACAACCCCTGTATATTGGTTTCCGCATCGAGGTTTGTCCGTATGCCACCAATCATATAATGTGCTGCCGGTGCAACAGGTAAAAGGTCTTTTGTCAGATCGAACCCCAATTCTTTCAGATGAAGGTAAATATTATGAAATCGCGATTTAATTTTTTCAGCGTCCAGGTGTTTGAGCGACAAATAAATAAAATCCTGGTCCGAATGCTGGATTTGCCTGAAAATATGATATGCCACCACATCGCGGGGTGCCAGTTCTGCCATGGGATGAATTTCTTTCATAAACCGCTCCCCTTTGTGGTTGAGCAGCCAGGCACCTTCTCCCCGAACGGCCTCACTAATTAAATAGGCTTCCTTTCCTGGCACATAGAGTGCCGAGGGATGAAACTGGATAAATTCAATATCGGCCACTTGAGCACCGGCTTCCCAGGCCAGTGCAATTCCATCGCCCGTAGCAGTGTGAGGATTGGTAGAGCGTGAAAAAATACGCGATAAACCGCCAGTAGCCAGGATAACAGCCCTGGTTTTAAAAAACAGGTTCTCACCTGTCCGGAAATCCAGCGCCTGCACTCCCGCAATTTGGCCATTATTTTTTATTAGTTTAACAACCGTAGTAAATTCAAATGGCGTAATGTTTTTCTGTTGTTCAACTTTCTGAAGAAAAAAACAGGTCAGCTTTTTACCGGTGGCATCGCCCCCTGCATGCAAAATCCGGCGTTTACTGTGTGCCCCTTCAAGGCCAAGCACAATCCGGCCATCGTTTTTATCGAACTGCATTCCCATTTCAATCAGTTCTTCCACCCTGTCCTTCCCTTCATTTACGAGCACCTTTACCGAATCTTTATCGCACAGTCCACGACCGGCTTCCATAGTATCCTGCATATGTACTTCCGGCGAATCGTCGCTGGAAATGGCCGCAGCAATGCCTCCCTGGGCATAGTATGAATTGCTGGTATCGAGTTCCGATTTGGTAACAATAGCAACCCGGCCAAATTTAGAAGAATGGTACGCAGCCGTAAGCCCGGCCAGCCCACTACCTATCACAACCGTGTCAAATTCAAATATTTGCATGAAATTGTTTCTCGTAGATGCGCGGCAAAGTTACTATTTCTTTCAATTATATTTCATGAAGTTTGATTTTTTCCTGAAAACCAAGGCTAAATCTTAATTTGAGGAGCTGGCAATGTATTCCACAC
>CAYRBS010000107.1:0-8065 GCA_964422335.1 uncultured Mariniphaga sp.
ACAATTTCTTCGACTTGGGAAAGTCGAAGTCCCGAACAAAATCTGTCATTGGCACCTCGAACTGACAGTTAATAAACTGCAAACCGGTACCAGTCACTTTTCTCTACCTCAGCTCCTTCACCCTTTTGGGGAAGATCGGGATGGGGCCTTCTCCACCCGCACCCGGGCATCCACGGCCAAAATTTCTTTTTCATTTCCCAGCATCGGATTGATATCGATTTCTTTTATCTCGGTAGCATTTCGTAACAAGCTGGACAGCCGAACAATAATTTCCGCAAATTGCGGAATATTCACCCCCTCCTGTTTCCGGTACCCTTCCAGCAATTTATATGATTTCAGTTGCCGGAGCATAGACATAGCTTCTTTTTGCGAAAGCGGCGCCAGGCCGGAAGCTACATCTTTCAGCACTTCCACATAAATACCGCCCAGTCCGCAAAGAACAATGTGGCCGAAATTTTGTTCGTAGGTGGCCCCAAGAAAAAGTTCGGTGCCCGAGGCCATTTGCGCCACCAGCACCCCTTCTGCCCCATCAATTTCATTCAGGTGATGGAATTCCTTCCGTACCTGGGCCACGTTGCGGATGTTCAGCACCACGCCGCCCACGTCGGTTTTATGCACCGGCCCGATCACCTTCATCACTACCGGGAACCCGATATTCATGGCTGCCAGCACCGCTTCTGTTTCACTTTGAGTGGCAATTTCTTTTACCTGCGGAATACCGGCAGCATCGAATAACCGGTGGATAATTCCGGGGGGCTGATATCCCTCCTCTGCCGATTCCACAATGCTGCGGATAGCCGCCACATCAATGCCTTCGGAAAAAATACCGGAAGGAGCCGGTGGCGGCGTATGAATTACCTTGGTAAGCGCCCGGCCCAGCAACACTTCGTCAGGAAAATTCACATTCCCGTGCGAAAGAAAGTACGAAACATCTTCTTTCACGTTAATAATAGACGGCAAAATGGGATAAACCGGTTTGTGGCAACTTTTCATTTTTTTATCGAGCACTTCATACACATCCCGAATGGGAAAAAGCCCGGGGCTGCCAAAAATCACCGCCATGCCGTCCACATCGAAATCTTTTTCGCAGGCATCCACAATTTGTCCCAGCTGTTCGGCGGTACCGGTTGCCAGAAAATCGATGGGATTTTCGACCGAAGAACCGGGGAACAATTTCTCTTTCAATTTCTGTTTGGCTGGCGAATCGGGAATTTGCGGAATTTTCAGGCCGCCGTCTTCGAGGGCATCAGTAAGCATTACACCCGGTCCGCCGGCATGGGTAATAATGGCCAGTTTCTCCCCTTTCAGCTCTTTGCACATAAACACGCTGGCCACAGTTGTGAGTTCTTCCCGGCCATAACAACGAACAATTCCGGCTTTTCTAAACAGGGCTTCCACAGCGGCATCGGAGCTGGTAAGTGCGCCGGTATGCGACGATGCTGCCCGGCTGCCGGCCTGCGAGCTGCCCGCTTTGATGGCGGCAATTTTACACCCTTTTCGAATGAGTGACGAGGCATGATAGAGCAGCTTGTCGGGATCGTTGATGTTTTCAATATACAACAACTTAACCCGTGAACTCACTCCCTCCACGTAGTTTTCATCGAGATAGGCCAGCACCTCTTCCACACCTGTTTGGGCACTGTTGCCCACCGAAAAAACATTGGCAAACCGCAATCCTTTGGGGATGCCCGATTCCATAATAAAAACCGCTGTGGCTCCCGAACCGGATATAAAATCGCAGCCTTTGGGAGTCAAAGGAGGAACAGGAGTGGTAAAAACACTGGTATGGTGCGGGGTCATTACGCCAATGCAGTTGGGCCCGATCAGGCAGGCATTGTGCCGATCGGCCACCGCAGCCATTTTCTGTTCCAGCCTCTTTCCTTCTGTGCTGGTCTCTCCAAATCCGGCAGAAATGATGATAAATGCCTTTGTATTTTTTTGTGCAGCCAGCACCTCCACCGCAGGTAAACAAAACTGTGCCGGGATAGCAAGGATCGCCAAATCAACCGGGGGCAAATCTTCGACCTTTGCAAAGGCCGGAATTCCCTGTACTTCTTTATCGTTGGGGTTGACCACGTAAAGTTTTCCTTTAAAAGAATGTTCGGTCAGGTTTTTTACGATTTTCCCCCCGGGCTTCGAGGTATTGTTCGATGCCCCGATGACAGCGATACTTTCAGGATGGAACAGTTTTTCGTTGATCATGCGTTACATTATTTCGCATAAAAATAGGGAATTTCGCAGCAACTACTCCTGATATTTTTCAACCCTACCGTTTTCTTTCCTGATGGGAATTCTCTATTTTTGGTCAAATTTTCAACATGGGCGAAAAGAAAGACCAAATAATTGCCGTATTCACAACCCTTTCTCCTTCGGATAAAAACCTCATCTTAAATGGAATAAAATTAGCAACAACTTTCAAAAAAGAACTTTGCCTGGTTTACCGCCTGAAAAGAAAAGAAGCGGGAAAACGCCATTTATTTCAACAAAAACTGGCAGAATACACCCTTCCGCTAACCGAAAACATCCCGGGTCTCAAAACTTCGGTGCTGGTAATGCAGGAACGCATCCGGGATGTGCCGGAAATACTGGCCGATGACTACGAGGCCATCCTGTTAATTGCCGAAGCGGCAAAGTTCAAAGAATTCTCGAAAGCAATCTCCGAAAGCCCGGTACCTTTTCTTTTTGTCAACTCCAGTGCACCCGTGTCCTCGTTCCGGAAGATTGTTTTCCCCATTGACCTGCGAAAAGAAAACAGTGACACCTCGCTTTGGTGCTCGTGGTTTGGGCGTTTTTTCCATTCGGGGATCGTGGCAATAGCCGCCAATGAAAAGCGACGCGAAGCGCAGCGCATGGTAGCGAAAAATGTAGGACTAACAAAAAGGCTGTTTCAAAAGTTCGGAATTGCGCATAAAATGTTTAAAGGCCGCAAATCGAGCCTGGGAAATAGTTTCGAAGCACTGGACTTTGCCCTGTCTTCCGATACCGAACTATTGGTTCTGCTGGGCAGTTCGGTTATTACGCCTCTCGACCTGCTGGTAGGCCTCCCCGAACGAAAAATTATCCGGAGAGCAGGCAGTCTGCCGGTTTTAATCGTAAATCCCCGTCGTTACAACTACATTTTATGCGATTGAACCAAGTCATCCAAATCATTTACAGCCTTCTCAAGAATTTTAAAAATCGTACCCATCAAAAAAATGAATTTTCTATTTTTGCTTAACAAATTATGTTTTCCAAAATTGAAATGTGAATATGACAAGCAACCCGGCAAACTCTAAAGAATGGCATGTAGTTTACACCCGGTCCCGGGCGGAAAAGAAAGTATTCGCAGAACTGACAGCCCAAAACATTGAATGTTTTTTGCCTCTTCAAAAAAGATTACGCCAGTGGAAAGACCGCAAAAAATGGGTGAAAACACCTCTCATTTCAGGATATTGCTTTTTGAGCATCGATAAAACAGAATTCGACAAAGTACTCCGCACCAACAACGTGGTGAGTTTTGTAAATTTTGAAGGAAAACCTGCCGTCATACCTGAAAAACAAATCGAGTTTTTAAAACAGATGATCAATCAGGTGGATTTTGAAGTAGAAGTTTCTCACGAAACATTTGAACAGGGAAAAAAGGTGGAAATTATTGCCGGCCCCATGGTTGGCTTACAGGGGGAACTGTTAAGCCTCCGCGGAAATAACCGTTTTATCCTGCGCATCGAACAAATCAATACGATATTCCAGGTAGAAGTACCGGCAAATAAACTTTCTGTATTACCAACAAAAAATATATAATCTATCACTCACCAGCATTAAATTGTACAGACAAAAAGCACGCGGTTAAACCCCCAGGAGCAATTTTTCCGGTTCCTTTCCGCCGGTGAATAATCTTTCGGGATTTTCGAGCATCTCTTTCATTTTTACCAGGAACCCGACCGAGTCTTTCCCATCGATGACACGGTGATCGTAAGAGAGGGCAATGTACATCATGGGGCGGATGACCACCTGTCCGTCAACTGCCACGGGGCGATCAACAATATTATGCATACCCAGGATGGCCGATTGGGGTGGGTTGAGAATGGGAGTTGAAAGTAACGAGCCGAATACACCCCCATTGGTAATGGTAAATGTTCCCCCGCTGAGTTCATCTACCGCTATTTTTTTATTCCGCGCTTTTTCGGCCAGCTCCTTAATTTCCAGTTCAATTTGGGGAATGGATTTGCTTTCGGTATTGCGCACAATGGGAACCATTAATCCTTTGGGAGTTGAAACGGCGATTCCCACATCCACAAAACGGGGCTGTAAAATCTCCTCCCCGTCCATTTGGGCATTCACCATGGGGTGAAAATCCATGGCCAGTGCGGCTGCTTTAGCAAAAAACGACATAAAACCCAGTTTAAATCCGTGTTTCTCCACAAACTGCTGCTGGTATTTTTTGCGTAATCCCATCACGCTGCTCATGTCAACCTCGTTAAAGGTGGTTAGCATGGCTGTTTCGTTTTTCACTGCTACCAGCCGTTCACTCAATTTTCGGCGCAAAGAAGTCATGCGTTGCCGGTCGGTTTCCCTTGAAGCCTCTGCCGGTTGCATTCCAGGCGAAGTTTTTACATCACCGGGTGAATCCAGCACTGCTTTCACCTCTTTTTTCCCAATCCTTTTCAGTCCGTTTATCACATCCTCAACTGACAAATCGTGTTCTTTCATTACCTCTTTGGCAACCGAAGTAACTTTTACTTTGCTGTATTCATCAGAAGTTTTTTCCTCTTTCTTCTCCGGTTTTTCTTCTTTCACCGGTTCTTTTTTGGTCTCGGTTTCGGTTGTTTCCTCTTTTTTCTCTTCCACGGGTTCTTCGCCGGAAGATTTTTCCTCCGCCTCATCAACGGGGGCAGGCGCCACACTGGTATCGATGGTACCAACCACTGCTCCTACTTCCATGGCTTCACCCTCTTCGGCCTTTATCTCAATTTTACCGCCCTCACTGGCCACAATGGTCAGCGTAGCTTTATCCGATTCCACTTCTGCAATCTCCTGATCTTTTCTAACAACAGCACCATTTTCAACCAACCAGGTGCCAATTTCAACTTCGGTAATTGATTCTCCCGGACTGGGAACTTTAATTTCTACAATCATTTTTGATTTTTTTTATGAGGCAAAAACTTCTTTTTCTTCAAAAACAGATTCTAAAATCTTTTTCAAACTTTGCATGTGTTTCTCCATGAGGCCAACTGCCGGACTGGCACTCTCGGGACGTGTTACCGGCTTAAAGCCAATGTAGCTGAGCCTGTGGTTAATGAACGGCCAGGCGCCCATATTTACAGGTTCGTCCTGTGCCCAAATTAATTTTTCGGTTTTGTACTTTTTCAGAATCCGGTTGATTTGCTTATCAGGTATGGGGTAAATCTGTTCGATACGAACGATAGCCACATCTGAAATTTTCTTTTCAAGCTTATATTTTACCAGATCATAGTACAAACGCCCGGAAGTAAAAACCACTTTTTCCACCAGCCCGGGTTCAGCTACCGGGTCGTCAATAATTTCCTGGAATGTTCCCTTAGTCAGATCTTCAATTGTGGAAGTAACCTGCGGATGCCGCAACAGGCTCTTTGGGGTGAAAACAACCAGGGGAAGCCGTGTTTTCATTTTTACCTGGCGCCGTAACAGGTGGAACATGTTTGCCGGAGTGGTAGGCACAATAAGCTGCATGTTGTTGTTCGCCGCCATTTCAAGAAACCGTTCAATGCGGGCGCTGGAGTGTTCCGGCCCTTGTCCCTCGTATCCATGGGGAAGCAGCAACACCAGGTTGTTCATCAATCCCCATTTTTCGAAAGCCGAAGATATGTATTGATCAATAACCACCTGGGCAACATTGAAAAAATCGCCAAACTGAGCTTCCCAGGCTGTAAGCCCATGGGGTTGCGCCAGGGCATAACCATACTCGAATCCCATAGCGGCATATTCTGATAGTAATGAGTTATAAACATGAAACGGCGCCTGGTTTTCGGAAACATGTTTTAATGGAAAATATTTTTTATCGGATCCTTCCACAACAAACGCCGCGTGGCGATGGGCAAAAGTGCCCCGCTCCGTGTCTTGTCCGCTGAGACGCACAGGATGGCCTTCGCTCACCAGTGTGCCGTAAGCCAGTAATTCAGCCATGGCCCAGTCGAGGCGATTATCGAGCATCATGGCACGCCTGTCGGAAAGAATCCGGTTCACTTTTTTGAAAAACTCCAAATCTCCCGGTAGGTTATTCATGTTTTCGGCAATTCGCACTAATTCAGCGCGATCCACACCCGTTTCCACCTTGTGGTCGAATATCTCGGGTTTGGGCATTTGGTATGGCTCGTATTCATTAATAAGGAACTTGCGGATTTTCAGCTTTTCAATTTTTTCCGATTCCTTATACTTTTCTTCCAGAAACTGATCGAATTCCCTGATTTCTTTCCGGGATTCTTGACGGGACATAATCCCCAACTCTTCCAGTTTTTCGGAATATATATCGCGGGGGTTTGGATGTTTCGAAATGGCTTTGTAAAGCATGGGTTGGGTAAAACGGGGCTCATCGCCTTCATTGTGTCCGTATTTCCGGTAACAAAGAATATCGATAAAAACATCGTTATGAAATTTCTGCCTGAATTCCATGGCCAGTTTTATGGTATAAATCAGGGATTCCACATCATCACCGTTCACATGAAACACGGGTGAACGGGTTACCTTTGCCACATCGGTACAGTAAGTACTCGAACGGGCCTCAAGATAGGGAGTTGTAAAACCTACCTGGTTATTAATAACCAGGTGGATGGTTCCCCCTGTTTTGTATCCGTTTAGCTGCGACATTTGAATGGTTTCGTAAACAACACCCTGGGCTGCCATAGCGGCATCGCCATGGATAATTATTCCGGCTGCCTTGCTGTAATCGTGATTGTAAACCGAGTCGATACGCGAACGGACCATTCCCTGGACTACCGGGCCAACTGCCTCAAGGTGCGACGGGTTGGGCATCAGTTTCAGTTTTACTTTTTTGCCCAAATCGGTCATCACCTCACTTTCGTAACCCAAATGGTATTTTACGTCGCCCTGCGAAATATCGTCTTCATATTCTTTCCCGTAAAATTCTTTAAAAATATCCTTGTACGGTTTTTCCAGGATGTTGGCCAGAACGTTCAGCCTGCCCCGGTGCGACATTCCCAGCACAAACTCCTGAATGCCCAGCTCGGTACCTCGCTCCACTACGGCATCAAGCGAAGGAATAAGGGTTTCCGCCCCTTCGAGTGAAAAACGTTTTTGCCCGACAAATTTCTTGTGAATGAAACTTTCAAAACCAACTGCCAGTTTCAGGTGGTAAAAAATGTCCTTCCGGTAATCATCTGAAAATTCCTGTGAATTTCGGGTGCTTTCCATGCGTTCTTTCAGCCACTGAATTATCTCGGGTTTGCGCATGTAAACATACTCCACGCCAATAGACCGGCAATAAGTAGCTTCCAAATGTGCCACAATGTCTTTCAGTTTGGCCGGGCCAATGCCTATATCGTTCCCTGCCTGAAACGTGGTCTCCAAATCTTTCTTTTCGAGCCCGAAGTTTTCGATATCGAGGGTGGGCGTATAAGTCCTGCGCGCCCTCACCGGGTTGGTATCTGTAAATAAATGGCCCCGTTGCCGGTAACCATGGATTAAACCCAATATAGCAAACTCCTTGTTAATGTTTTTTGTGGCAACCGCCGCTGGTTTTTGCGGATATTGCGTGCGGGCCAAATCAAAACCTGCAAAAAAATGTTGCCAGCTTTTATCGAGTGATTCGGGGTTTTCGAGGTATGTTTTATACAGGTCATCTATGGTTTCCTGTTCCTGATTTCCGACTGACGAAAATTTATCCATTTCTAAATTTAAATTATCAAACAATCCTTTAAAAAAAACAAAGTATCTATTTTATTGTTTATAAAATCCTCTTTATTGCGTGGCACTTAATTAAACACCAAACACAGCCAATTTCTTTAAAATACCAATGATTGTATTTTCCCGTTTCCAGCAATAAATCAATTTTCAGGTTTTTATACAAAAATAGCTTTGTTGATTAAATTCA
>CAYRBS010000108.1:0-7979 GCA_964422335.1 uncultured Mariniphaga sp.
CAATATGTTTGTGTGTAACAAACTGACGGGCAGCGGCCCGTGTTTTTGCAATACCCATACGAAACACTACGTTGTCGAGCCTCGATTCGAGCAGCTGCAACAATACTTCACCGGTAATACCTTTAGCCGAAGAAGCTTTTTCGAACAGGTTTCTGAATTGTTTTTCAAGAACCCCATAGGTATATTTTGCTTTCTGTTTTTCTTTCAGTTGGAGCCCGTATTCTGAAACTTTTCTTCTTCGGGCCGACATGCCATGCATTCCCGGAGGATAGTTTTTGTGCTCAAAAACTTTATCGGGCCCGAAAATAGGTTCGCCGAATTTACGGGCGATTTTTGACTTTGGTCCTCTGTATCTTGCCATTAATTTTTCATTTAAAAATTATACACGTCGTCTTTTAGGAGGTCTGCACCCATTGTGGGGCAAAGGAGTAACATCCACAATTTCAGTTACCTGGATACCTACTGAAGCAAGTGCCCTGATAGCTGATTCGCGGCCATTTCCCGGTCCTTTAACAAAAACTTTTACTTTGCGCAATCCCAGGTCGTAGGCCGTTTTTGAACACTCTTCGGAAGCTACCTGGGCAGCATACGGTGTATTTTTTTTCGACCCCCTGAAACCTTTTTTTCCTGCTGACGACCACGAGATAACTTCACCGTTCATATTTGTCAGCGTAACAATGATGTTATTGAAAGATGAGTGCACGTGGGCCATACCATTGGCTTCCACTGTAACAACTCTCTTTTTGCTTGTCCCTGTTTTTTTTGCCATAACTCAAAATACTTATTTAGTGGCCATTTTTTTGTTGGCAACAGTTTTACGCTTTCCTTTACGGGTGCGTGCGTTGTTTTTGGTACTTTGCCCTCTTACCGGCAAACCAATACGATGACGGATGCCCCGGTAACAACCGATATCCATCAACCGCTTAATGTTCATTTGCACCTCCGAACGAAGTTCACCTTCCACTTTGTAGTTATCACCAATCACAGTTCGGATTGCCCCGAACTGGTCATCGTTCCACTCCTGAACTTTCAGTTCATAGTCAACGCCGGCCTCCTTCAGGATCATTCTTGCCCTGCTGCGGCCAATACCGTAAATATAGGTAAGGGCTACCTCACCTCTTTTATTATTAGGAATATCAACTCCTACAATTCGTGCCATAAAAGTTAAATTTTCAGATTAAAGATTATCCCTGACGTTGTTTAAACTTCGGGTTCTTTTTATTAATCACATACAAGCGCCCTTTCCTGCGAACAATTTTACATTCAGCGCTGCGCTTTTTTACCGAAACTCGCGTTTTCATTCTATGAATCTTTTTAATTTTTGTATCTGAACGTAATCCTACCTTTGGTTAAATCGTACGGAGACATTTCAACTTTTACTTTATCTCCGGGCAAAATTTTGATGTAGTGCATTCTCATTTTTCCTGAAATGTGGGCAGTAATTACATGTCCGTTTTCCAGTTCAACACGAAACATCGCATTCGACAATGCTTCTGTAATTGTTCCGTCTTGTTCTATGGAAGGCTGTTTTGCCATAAAAAATTCAATTTTTTAAATTTTAAAAAAGAAGACTAACCTTTTGGTTATCCCTGTTTTCACTTTCGCGGTACAAAGATAACAGAACGTTTTTATATTGCATAATTGCAACCGTGTCTCCTTTCATCAGATTTAACAAAGTTCAAACATTCATTTTTAAATTCCTCCTCCTGCACGTCCTTTAATCCGTCCCGACTTAGTCAGACCGTCATAATGGCGCATTAACAGGTGGCTCTCGATTTGCTGCAGCGTGTCCAGCACCACCCCCACAAGAATTAACAGTGACGTACCGCCGTAAAAAAGGGCGAACGACTGGTTGATCCCCATCAGCATAGCGAATGCAGGAAGAATGGTAATTAAACCGAGGAAGATAGAACCGGGCAGGGTTATTCTCGACATAATCGTGTCGAGGAACTCTACGGTCCGCTTCCCGGGTTTTACACCGGGGATAAATCCTCCGTTTTTCTTCATGTCTTCAGCCATTTGGGTAGGGTTAATGGTAATTGCAGTGTAAAAATAGGTAAATGCAACTACCAGGGTAAATTGCAGAAAGTTGTACCAAAAACCAGTGATGTTAGATAAAGCAGCCGCTACACCACTGAGGTTTTCTGAATTTGCCACCCCCACCAGGGTAATGGGTACCATCATAATTGCCTGGGCAAAAATGATAGGCATTACACCGGCAGCATTTACTTTAAGCGGAATGTACTGCCGTACACCCCCGTACTGTTTGTTCCCCACTATCCGTTTGGCATACTGCACCGGTATCCGGCGGGTCCCCTGCACAAGCAGGATAGCAGCCATAAACACAATGAACAGGATAACAAACTCAACAAGAAACATAACAAGACCGCCGCCTGCCTGGTTAATCCGGGAAGCAAATTCCTGGACAACCGACTGGGGTAAACGGGCAATAATACCAATCATAATAATCAGTGAAATCCCGTTGCCGATACCTTTATCGGTAATCCGCTCGCCCAGCCACATTACAAACATGGAACCGGCGGTAAGTATAATTACCGAAGATACTGTGAACATAGCCCCCTGCAGCGCAAAGGCTGATTCGGGCAGCTGCATATGCAGGTTAGTTAAGTATGCCGGCGACTGGAAAATAAGAATAACAACGGTAAGATAGCGTGTTATCTGGTTTATTTTCCTTCTTCCTGACTCCCCCTCTTTCTGCAACCTCTGGAAATAGGGCACTGCAATTCCAAGTAACTGGATTACAATGGAGGCAGAAATATACGGCATAATACCTAAAGCGAAAATAGAAGCCTGCGAAAATGCACCTCCCGAGAACATGTCAATCAGCCCAAGCAAACCGTCAGAAGTTTGGTTCTTCAGGTTTTGTAATTGGGCCGGGTCAATTCCCGGAAGGGAGACAAACGAGCCTATCCTGTATATTAAAATAAACAACAGGGTTGTCCCGATACGCAACCTTAAATCTTCAATTTTGTAAATATTCTTTAGGGTCTCAATAAAACGTTTCATTACAGCTTACAGTATTTCAGTGGTTCCTTCCAATTTTTCGATAGCCTCTTTTGCGCTTTTTGAAAAAGCGTGGGCTTTCACATCAAGTTTTACGTTGAGTGAACCTCCGCCCAGTATTTTTATTTTTTCGTTTTTTGAAACGATTCCTGCGTTCACCAAAGTGGACAGGTCAACAGTATTCAGGTTTTTTTTCTCAGCCAGTTGCTGTAATACGTCGAGGTTGATTGCTTTGTATTCAACCCTGTTAATATTTTTAAAACCCGATTTTGGAACTACCCGTTGCAAAGGCATTTGTCCGCCTTCAAAACCGACTTTCCTGGAATAGCCTGACCTTGATTTCTGGCCTTTGTGTCCGCGGGTGGATGTACCACCACGGCCTGTCCCCTGGCCTCTTCCAATTCGTTTGCGGCTTTGTGTAGCCCCTTTTGCAGGTTTTAAGTTACTTAATTCCATAATTTCAGATATTTGAAATATTGTTATACTTCTTCAACACTTAATAAATGCCTCAATTTGTTAACCATTCCAACAATTTGAGGGGTAGCATCGTGTTCAACGGTCTGGTGCATTTTACGCAATCCCAGCGCTTCCAACGTTGCTTTCTGGCGTTTGTTGGAGCCGATGATGCTTTTCACTTGTGTAATTTTTAATTTAGCCATAACTGAGTTATCCTTTAAAAACTTTTTCCATTGAAATACCTCTTTGTTCGGCTACGGTGTGAGCATCCCTCATTTCGAGCAAAGCTTCCATGGTTGCCTTCACCAGGTTGTGTGGGTTAGACGAACCTTTCGATTTTGCCAGTATATCGTGAATACCCACGCTTTCGAGTACGGCACGCATAGCACCCCCGGCTTTTACACCGGTACCCGATGAAGCGGGTTTGAGTAACACGTGCGCTCCACCGTACCGAGCCGATTGTTCGTGTGGAATGGTGCCGTTGATAACCGGAATTTTCACCATGTTTTTCTTGGCTGCTTCCACCCCTTTGGCAATAGCGGTTGTTACTTCGCTTGCTTTTCCGAGGCCCCAACCTACAACACCGTCTTCGTTCCCAACAATTACCATGGCCGAAAAACTAAAGGTACGGCCACCTTTGGTAACTTTTGTAACGCGGTTAATGGCTACCAACCTGTCTTTAAGATCGAGGTCGCTTGTTTTTACTTTTTTACTTATTGTCGCCATAGTTTTTTAGAATTTAAGGCCGCCTTTCCGGGCCGCTTCAGCTAACTGTTTAACTCTCCCGTGGTATAAATACCCATTCCTGTCGAACACAACGTTTTCAATACCGGCAGCAGTGGCTTTTTTGGCAACAAGCTCGCCTACCATAGCGGCTTTTTCGCTCTTGCTCCCTTTTTGCGAAGCTACCTCTTTTTCGGTTGATGATGCAGCAACCAACGTTGTTTGGTTCATATCGTCAATAACCTGAGCATATATTTCTTTGTTGCTCCGAAACACACTTAAACGCGGACGTTCGGTAGTTCCGGTCACAATTTTTCTGACGCGGCTTTTTATCCTGTTTCGCCTTTCTGTTTTTGTTAATGCCATAATACCTAACTTTTTCAAAAATTATTTTGATGCGGCTTTACCGGCTTTGCGCCTAAGCACTTCGCCCACAAATTTAACCCCTTTGCCTTTGTAAGGCTCAGTTTTACGGAATGACCTGATTTTTGCTGCAACCTGTCCAATCAACTGTTTGTCGATGCTGTTCAGTGTTATAACCGGGTTGCTGCGTTTGTCAGATTTTGCTTCCACTTTCACTTCGGGTGGAAGTTGCAGGTAGGTATGGTGTGCATATCCTAAAACAAGGTCGAGCACATTATTGGGCAGTACTTCGGCACGGTAGCCAACGCCAACCAGTTCGAGTTTAATTTCGAAGCCTTTGGAAACTCCTTCCACCATGTTGTTCACCAACGAGCGGTAAAGCCCGTGCAATGATTTCAGGCGTTTTGTTTCGCCTGTCCGGATGAAAGTAACCCTGTTGTCCTCGATTTTCACTTCAATTTCAGGATTGACCTGTTGTTTTAATTCGCCAAGAGGGCCTTTTACGGTAACCTCGTTGTCGTTTCCAACTTTTACTTCAACTCCTGAAGGTATTTCGATGGGTAATTTACCTATTCTTGACATGATCTTCTTCCTTTTAATAGACGTGACATAAAACTTCTCCCCCAACAGATTGCTCACGTGCTTCTTTGTCTGTAATTACTCCCTTAGAGGTTGAAATAACAGCAATTCCCAAACCATTCAGTACACGCGGAATATTTGTGCTGTCGCAATACTGGCGTAACCCTGGCTTGCTAATTCTTTCTAAACCTTTAATTGCAGATATTTTCGTTTCGGGGTGGTATTTCAATGCAATTTTAATATTGCCCTGGTAGCCCACTTCGTCTTCAAACTTGTAGTTCAGGATGTATCCTTTTTCCTTGAGGATTTTGGTAACATCCTTTTTCAGGTTTGAAGCAGGGATATCCACTACCCTGTGTTTTGCAAGAATTGCGTTGCGCACCCTTGTAAGATAATCTGCTATCGGATCTGATATTTTACTCATTTCTCCAGTCTTTAACTTTTACCAACTAGCCTTTTTAACTCCAGGTATCAAGCCTTCGGATGCCATTTCGCGGAAATTGATCCTGCTGATTCCAAATTGCCGCATATATCCTTTGGGCCTTCCGGTAAGCTTGCAGCGGTTGTGCAAACGGACCTTAGAAGAGTTTTTTGGTAACTTCTGCAAGCCAACCAGGTCGCCTTCGGCTTTTAACCTGGCCCTTTTCTCGGCATATTTCTCAACTAACTTTGCCCTTTTAACTTCGCGGGCTATCATTGATTCTTTGGCCATTGCTTAGTTCTTTTTAACGTTTTTAAATGGTAACCCAAGTTCTTTTAACAAAGCAAAACCTTCTTCATCGGTATTTGCAGTGGTAACAAAGGTAATGTTCATCCCGTTGATTTTGTTAACCTTATCTAAAACGATTTCGGGAAAAACAATTTGCTCGGGCACTCCCAGTGTATAGTTTCCCCGTCCGTCCATTTTACTTTCGATACCGCGAAAATCGCGGATACGCGGCAATGCAGCCGAAATGAGCCGGTCGAGGAATTCGTACATCCTTTCGCGGCGCAACGTAACGCGCACCCCGATAGGCATTTTCCTTCTCAGTTTGAAATTGGATATATCCTTTTTTGAAAGGGTTTGTACAGCCTGTTGGCCGGTAATCATGGTCATTTCCTGCGTGGCAGTTTCAATGATTTTTTTATCGGCAATAGCTGCCCCCACCCCCTGGTTAAGGACAATTTTTTCCAATTTCGGTACCTGCATCACTGAAGAGTAGTTAAATTCTTTTTTCAGCGCAGGTACTATTTCTTTCTGATATTTCTCTTTAAGAGTTGGTACGTAAGCCATTATTTAATCTCCTCTCCAGATTTTTTGGAATAACGAATTAATTTACCTTTATCATCCAATCTCCTCCCTACGCGTGTGCGTTCCCCTGTTTTGGGATCGACCAGCATCAGGTTGGAGAGGTGGATGGATGCTTCCTGTTCAATAATACCACCCTGCGGGTTATTCGCATTTGGTTTGGTATGTTTCTTGACCAGGTTGACACCTTCCACAATTGCTCTGTTGGTTTTTCTGATTACCTCGAGAACGCGGCCTTTTTGGCCCCTGTTATTCCCGGTAATCACTACCACAGTATCACCTTTTTTTATGTGTAACTTTTTCTGCATTATCGAGCTTTTTTATTTACAGTACTTCTGGTGCAAGAGAAATAATTTTCATGTTTTTATCCCTCAATTCGCGTGCAACCGGACCAAATATGCGTGTTCCCCTCATTTCTCCGAGGTTGGTAAGCAGCACCACGGCGTTGTCGTCGAACCGTATGTAAGATCCGTCGGTACGGCGAACTTCTTTTCGTGTCCGTACAACAATTGCCCTGGATACGGTACCTTTTTTCACATCGCTTCCCGGTATGGCGCTTTTTACCGAAACCACAATCGTGTCGCCAAGTGAAGCATAGCGTTTCCTGGTACCTCCAAGTACGCGGATACAGAGTACTTCTTTTGCCCCACTGTTATCGGCAACCGAACATCTTGTTTCTTGTTGTATCATGATTACTTCGCTCTTTCGGTTATTTCAACTAATCTCCAACATTTATTTTTGCTAAGTGGCCGGGTTTCCATAATCCGTACCAGGTCGCCAATGTTGCAATCATTTTTCTCATCGTGGGCATAAAACTTGGTCGTTTTATTAACGAACTTTCCGTAAATTGGGTGTTTCACCTTGCGCTTTACGGCCACCACAATGGTTTTATCCATTTTGTTGCTAACAACAACCCCGGCGCGCTCTTTTCTGAGATTTCTCACTTTATTATCTTCCATCGCTGAATTAATTCTGTTTTTCACTTAATTCCCTTTGGCGAAGAATTGTTTTCAGCCTTGCAACATTTTTCCTGGCTTCCTTTAGTTTCAAAGGATTTTCCAGTGGAGATACTGCATGGTTCATACGAAGGCGAACTAAATTCTCTTTTTCCAACTGTATTTTCTCGACGAGTTCTTTGGTCGTCAATTCTTTAATTTCAGATGTTTTCATAATCATTCACCTTTATAATTCTTCGAAAAAATCTCTCCTAACCACAAATTTTGTTTTTACCGGCATCTTTTGAGCAGCGAGGCGCAGTGCCTCTTTTGCCACTTTAAAGGAAACGCCGTCGGCTTCAATAAGAATCCGCCCGGGCGAAACCGGTGCAACAAATGCTTCAGGAGCCCCTTTACCTTTTCCCATACGCACTTCGGCGGGTTTTTTGGTAATGGGCTTATCGGGGAATATCCGTATCCAAATTTGACCTTGACGTTGCATAAAGCGAGTTACCGCAACCCTTGCTGCCTCAATCTGGCGGCCGGTTATCCACGCTTCTTCCAACGATTTTATTCCAAACGAACCGAAAGCAAGTTGGTTCCCGCGTTGG
>CAYRBS010000109.1:0-7848 GCA_964422335.1 uncultured Mariniphaga sp.
TTTCACACCCTGAAAAGCTTATAAATGGATGAGTGCACATCGCTCTTTTCCATTCATTAAAACGGTTACCGGTTCTTCAAATTCAATATGTTTAATAAACCCGGTTTCAGCAATTGTTTTTTGTTTTTTCAACACATCGAAGTTCAGTTTTCCTTTTGTTGAATTATGCGAAACGGAAAAGTATCCAACGTTCATGGAAGTAACGTTGTGGAAAAAGTGTGACCCCAGCGAAGCATCGAGCGGGAAGTTTGGCAATCCCATTTCTACAATTACCCGTGCTTTGGAAATTTGGGCCCAAATTACAGGAATCCCGGTAAAAGGATCGCGTGAGCCCCAGCGTCCGGGCCCAATTAAAATATACTCTCTGTCATTTTCTTCAAAGTATTGGTTAATCTGGCTGATTTCACGGGCCATCTCCTTGGTTTTCGATTTGTTAAACTTTTCAGGATCGACAAAAACCACATCCCTGATAGTTTCAATTCGTCCATTGCCCATTCCCCTTTCGGCATACAAAATGATTTCCTTGTTATCCACCGCGTTCAAATCGATATCAATTTGCTCTTCCACCCTGATGAGGGGTTTTATCTGGAGCAGGTAGAAAGTAGGGAGGTTGTTTTCAGCAGAATCAAAATCAATGGCGTATTCAATCTCCACAGGAGATCCCATGGCTTCTTTAAAAAGCTTCAGCAATAAATGGAGGGTTTCGGCCAGGGGAATGTAATTGTATTTCAGGATATTTGCAAAATCGATGATTCGCGGCCCGTCACCTTCAACACCCGGCACTAAATCGTCGTTTTCTACTAAAAAGGTAGAAGCTGAATGATCGAGCGTTCCGTCTTTTTCGGCCTCTTTCACCCGGTATTTTCGGATGGCGGCATCTTCCCCGTCGGTAACCAGATCGAATTTGTCTTTCTTTAAATCAATGGCATAAAACTTCTTTTGCGAATCGCGCAGCAGGTCGGTTACACTCGTGGCATTAATATTCGGATATTTAGGGCAGAACCGGTAAGAGTTTTCCCCTCCGGCCACGTACATCCCAAGCCCCACGGCTGCAACAGAAAACCCATCTTCGGGCTGCATATAGGAAATGGGATAATAATTGAACGATTGCGCCACCCCCGAAATGGCAGGGTAATATTTGTCATTGTACTCCTTCCCCACCACTTCCTGGATAATAACGGCCATTTTCTCCTCTTCAATTTTATAATGAATGGCATCGAAATAGGCTTGTGCCGACTCTGTAAAAATGCTGGAATAAACCAGTTTAACTGCCATTTCCAATTGATTGTAACGTTCCTGTATATCGGGATGATTGTTGGGAATAAGATACGTGGCATAAACGCCTGAAAACGGCTGAAGCAACGAATCTTCAAATAAACCGGAAGATCTTACAGCCAATGGTTTCTTCATCCCTTTCAGGTAAACCATCAGCTGGTTTTTCATTTTATCGTCAAATTCGGCTTCCAGAAAATGTTGCCTGATTGATTCGTAGTTGGTGAGCGAATAAATGTCGTCGTATAAATTATTCATCTCAACAAACTTATCGAACTCCAGGGCACCGATAATGGTAGTTGCCGGAATACGGATATTGATTTCGGGGATGAGTTTTTTGAAATCGATATTTTCAATGAAATTGCAAATAAATGCAATGCCCCTGCCCTTCCCTCCAAGTGAACCTTTAGCCATACGGGAAATGAGGCGATTGGAATTCACCAGTTCCGGATCTAAGTTCACGATGGTACCTTTAAGCCTTTCGAACCTGACATTTTGAAAAACATCGAGGCAAAACTGCCTTAATTCTTCTGCCGAATCAAAATCCTCGGTTTTAACCGGGCGCAGTTGCTCTGCCATATTTATTTCCCCCCGGGCCATCAGCCAGGTGGAGAATGAGTTTCGTCTGCCGTGATAGAAAAGCGCTTCCGCCGGAATTTCCCTGAATTTTTCCTGAAACTCCTGGAGGTTTGCCGCTTCGGTAATGGGTTTCCCGTCGTTACTTTTAAATACAAAATTTCCGAATCCCAGCCGGCGGTATAAAAAGTTCAGAATATCCATGGACAGGCTTTCCGAATTTTTATTAATAAAAGCCGCATCGATGCTTTTTGCACGCATGGCATTGGAAATATCCTGTGATTGCAGCAAAATCGGAATGGCATACTTCAGTTCATTTTTTGCATATTTCAGCAATTCAATGCCGGCATCGCCGTCTTCCACCCCATTTCTTTCAAATTTTACATCGGAAATAACACACAACATGTAACGGCGGTAGCTGTTAATAATCCTCACAGCCTCTTCGTAGGTGTCAACCAGCAGCACTTTGGGCCTCGCCCTCATTTTCAATATCTTATGCAATTCGTCTTTTGCATCTTCCTGCACCAGAATTTGGGTTTGGGTCATTATGGTTGTGTAGAGCATGGGCAAATAACGCGAATAGTACTGGATGCTGTCTTCAACAAGCAGCACCACCCGCACATTTCCGTTTTGGGTATCGCGCGCCACGTTCTTTTTGTCCTCGATGTATTTTATCATGGCCAGGAAAACATTGGAATTTCCGTTCCAGACAAAAATACGGTCAATAAAATCGAGTTTTCTACCCTCTGCCTGAAAATAGCGTAAATCCGCATTATTGTTGGCCAGCAGCAGTAATGGAATACGGGGCTGCCTTTTGCCAATTTCGCGTGCTGTGTCCACCGCTGTATCTTTATCGAGGCCCGCCATTACAATTATCACGTCAAACTCGCGGTGCTCAAGTGTAAGCAAGGCATCGTCCACCGAATTTACACTGGTAAACCGCGGGGCTGCATAGAGATTAAGCTGAAGGTACTCGCCAAAAATTTTATCGCTGAATTGCCCTTCCCTGACAATGGAATAGGAATCGTATAGCGTGGCAACGAGCAATACTTCCTTCACCTTGGTGGGCATCAGCTCCTGAAAAATATCGCGATCGGTTTTTGTACGTTTATAAATACTGGCAAGTGTTATTTTATCGACATCCATGTTCCGTTAATTTTAAATGCTGAAATTACTTATTTTTTAGGGAATGGTATTGCGGGATTTGGTAAAAAAAGAAAGGATCCCAAAAAATTTAAACGGGACCCTTCTTTCCATTCAAAAAATGGAATTATTTTTTAACCGAGCTTATGTATTACCAGTCCTGAGCGCAGTTTTGGCTCAAACCAGGTAGTTTTGGGCGGCATAATGTTTCCACTGTCGGCAATATTTATAAGTTGCTGCATGGAAACCGGGTAGAGCGCAAAAGCGGCTTTCATTTCGCCGGAATCGACCCGTTTTTTCAGTTCGCCCAGTCCGCGAATACCACCTACAAAGTCAATGCGCTTCGAGGTACGCAAATCGGTAATATCGAGCAACGGCCCAAGCACTTGTTTTGATAAAATGGTAACATCCAGCACCCCTATGGGATCGTTGTTGTTAAAAGTACCGATCCGTGCCGTTAGTTTATACCAGTTTCCTGAAAGATACAGGCTGAACTCGTGCAAACGGGTTGGTTTGTAGATTTCAGGCCCCATTTTCTCCACTTCAAAACCTTTGTTTAAGGCAGCCAGAAATCCATCGTCTGACATGCCATTGAGATCGGTCACCAACCGGTTATAGTCAATAATCTGCAACTGGTTATCGGGAAAATGAACCGCCATAAAAAAGTTATACGCTTCGTTGCCGGTGTGGGAAGGATTTTCAGCTGTTTTTTCGAGGCCAATCCTTGCGGCAGCAGCCGTCCGGTGATGTCCATCGGCCACATAGGTACACGGCACCTGTGTTTTAAAAAGTTGCTCAATGGCCGTGTTCTTATCAGCATCGTTTATGACCCAGAAATGATGCCCAAAACCGTCATCGGCGGTAAAATCATAATCGGGTTCATTATTTTTCACAACATCTTCAACAATTTCATCTATTTCAGGCACTGCTTTATATGCAAAAAATACAGGTTCAATATTGGCATTCAGGTAACGTGTCAGCACCATCCGGTCCTCCTCTTTTTCGGGGCGTGTAAGTTCATGTTTTTTAATCACCCCCTGTTCATAATCGGAGCAGGCAGCTCCGCCAACAATACCATATTGAGTATGCCCGTTCATTGTCTGGGCATAAATGTAATACTTCGGTTCGTTTTCCTGTACAAGCCAGCCCTTTTCCTGAAAAAGCCGGAAGTTGTCCGAAGCTTTCCGGTAAACTTTTTCTGAATGGATATCTTCCACCTCCGGGCATTCAATTTCGGCGCGGGTAATGCGCAACAACGATTTTTCCTTGCCTTTAGCCATGCGGGCCGCCTCCTCTGAATTCATAACATCGTACGGAAGGCAGGCCAACTCGCCGACAATCTCTTTTGGGGGCCGCAAACCCCTGAATGGTTTTACTATTGCCATTTTTATAATTTAATATCTTAAATGTTAACTATCAGAATAACAAAATAGTTGAGTCTTTTATTGTTTGTTTACCTGGAACGTGGTATCTCCTTTTTCGAAAAAGGACACAATTTGCTCTGCAGCAGCAACCCCTGCTTTGATGTTTGCCTCCGCCGTTTGGGCACCTGCTTTTTTTGGAGTAAAAAAATAACGGCCTTTAAATTTTTCGGCAAAAACATCCTCACAATCGGGCGTAATGTCCGACATATATTTAATGCCTGGTTTTTCTTCCATTATACGCACCAGATCGGGTTCATTCACCACTTCTTTGCGGGCGGTATTTACGAGGATGGCTCCATCGTTCAAATGTTTCAGCACTTCGTAACTAACCGACTTAATATGTTCGCCACGCGCCGGTACATGAATGGATACCACATCACTTTTTTCGTAAAGCTGTTCAAGCGAGTTGGTTACTTTCAGGCCAATTGCTGCCGCAGCTGCTTTGCTGAAGCGTGTATAAACAATTACCTTCATTCCGAATGCCCGGGCAATGCGGAATACATTACGTGCTACATACCCAAAACCATGAAGACCGAGGGTACGTCCGCGCATTTCTCCTCCCGGTTTTCCGCTGAACATCTCCCTCAACCCGAAAATGGCAAGGCCCACAGCCAGTTCTGCCACGGCATTTGAGTTCTGTCCCGGCGTATTCATAACCACTACCTGGCGGGCAGTTGCAGCATCCAGATCAATGTTGTCGTAACCTGCCCCGGCCCTGACAATTAATTTCAGATTTTTTGCCGCCTCAAAAACCCGGGGGCCTATCACATCGCTGCGTACAATAAGTGCATTGGCACCGGTAACAGCATTGAGCAATTGTTCTTCTGAAGTGTAATTTTCGAGCATTTCAATTTTATACCCGGGACCAGCTTTTGAAAAAATTTTGTTTATTTTTTTCAACGCAGCGGGGGCAAACGGTTTTTCGGTAGCAATTACGATTTTTTTCATAGCATTATCATTTGGTTCCAAAGCCCCGAAGGGAGCCTTTTATTATGGTTCTTCAGCGTGATCATTTTTGCATGTCCGTAACATTCTCCCGGATTATTCAGAAAAAATGCAGGATGAACACCCTGCATTTTTACTTATTTATTTTTTTCAAAGTCCTGCATGGTTTCAACCAGTGCCTTTACACTTTCAATGGGCATCGCGTTGTAAATGGATGCCCTGAACCCTCCAACAGAACGGTGGCCCTTAATTCCCACCATGCCTTTGGAAGTAGCAAATTCGAGAAAATCTTTTTCAAGATCGACATAATCCGGCGTCATAACAAAAGTTACGTTCATGCGCGAACGGTCAGCCGGATCGGTAACGGTTGGAACAAACAACTTATTCCTGTCCAGTTCGTTGTATAGCATTTCAGCTTTTTCGATGTTGATTTTTTCCATGGCTTCCACCCCACCTTTTTCTTTTAACCAGGTTAATGTTTGCAGGCAGGCGAAAACAGGTAACGTAGCCGGGGTGTTAAACATCGATTCTTTATCAATGTGTGTCCTGTAATCGAGCATAGTTGGAATCGGCCGGTCTGTTTTTCCCAGCGCATCATTTTTAACAATTACCATGGTAGCGCCCGACGGCCCCAGGTTCTTTTGTGCACCGGCATAAATTACCGAATATCTTGATACATCGATTGGGCGGCTGAAAATATCGGACGACATATCGGCCACAAGCGGTACATTTACTTCCGGTTCATTTAACAATTCGGTTCCGTAGATGGTATTATTTGTGGTAATATGAAAATAATCGGCATCGTCAGGAACGGTATAACCTTTTGGGATATAATTATAATTGGCATCTTTCGAAGAAGCTACCTCTACCACTTCCCCAAAAAACCTGGCTTCTTTAATGGCTTTTGATGCCCAGGAACCGGTATTCAGGTAAGCAGCTTTTTTTCCCAGTAAATTATAAGGCGCCATCAGAAACTGGGTGCTGGCACCGCCCTGAAGGAAAAGAACAGAATAGCCATCGGGGACATGAAGCAATTCTTTTACCAGCGAAGTTGCTTCGTCCATAACGGCAACAAACTCTTTACTGCGGTGTGATACTTCCATTACTGACAGCCCGGTGCCGGCAAAATCCATCGTGGCTTCAGCAGTCTTTTCCTTGGTAAACTCAGGTAAAATTGAGGGACCTGCGTAAAAATTGTGTTTTTTCATTTCATTTAATTTTTTAAATTTTCAAAGGCATTCTATGTCCCGAAGAATCCGTCCTGCGGGAATACGCCATGGTTGATAATTTTCCGGGAAGCCGAATTTGTAACCACAGCTCATTTCGATACCTTTAATTTTTTGGTGAATTAATAAAAATCAGTTGTTCATTTGACTTACAAATTTATTCGATTCTGGAAAAGAATGCCTTCTTTCTGTAAGAAAAATCCATTTCATAAAGTTTAAATAAAAGGCAGTTTAACAATTTCTGCCGGAATTACCTTATTTCTGATTTTTACGAACACCGTTGTGCCGAATGCATTGTACTCCCTGTCAACATATCCCAAACCTATTCCCTGGTTTAAAACAGGCGACATGGTTCCGGATGTTACCTTGCCAATTGTCTCGCCATCGGCGTTCACCAATTCGTACCCTTTCCGTGGGATTCCTTTTTCCTGCATCACAAACCCACGCAATTTACGTGCAACCCCTTCGTTTTTTTGCATCATCAGGAAATCGCGGTCTATAAACCGGCGTCCGTTATTAAACTTGGTAATCCACCCCAACCCTGCTTCAATGGGCGATGTAGTATCGTCAATATCGTTCCCGTAGAGGCAAAACCCCATTTCGAGCCGCAAGGTGTCACGGGCGCCAAGGCCGGCGGGTTTTATCCCAAATTCCTCACCGGCTTCAAACACGGCTTTCCATATTTTTTCAGCATCCTGATTTTTACAATACAGTTCGAAACCTCCTGCCCCGGTATATCCGGTTGCAGAAATAATCACATCCTCAACCCCTGCAATTCTACCGGTGGTGAATGTATAAAACCTTATTTCACCAAGGGGAATATCTGTAAGTTTCTGCAAAGTATCCTTCGCTTTGGGCCCCTGAACAGCTAACAGGCTGAAGTTGTCCGAAGCATTTTCGATTACTGCCCCAACATCGTTTTGGCTAACTACCCAGTCCCAGTCCTTTTCAATGTTCGAGGCATTCACAACCATCATGTATTTTTCAGTATCGAAGCAATAAACCAGCAAATCGTCCACAATCCCCCCTTTTCCGTTGGGGAAGCAGGTGTATTGTGCCTGGCCGGGCTTAATGAGATTTGGATCGTTCGATGACAGTTTTTTTAACAGGTCGAGTGCATGGGGCCCTTTTACCCAGAATTCCCCCATGTGCGAAACATCAAACACCCCAACCGAATTACGAACGGTGAGATGTTCGTCTTTTATCCCGCTATATTCTACAGGCATTTCATACCCTGCAAACGCTACCATCTTTGCACCTGC
>CAYRBS010000110.1:0-7824 GCA_964422335.1 uncultured Mariniphaga sp.
AACAATTCAAACTCGGGCCGTTTTTCGTGCGCCCAGTCGAAATAAGGCCGGATATTTTCATCCTGCCAGTTTTCGATGATGTAAGATTTGGTGGGTGCCGCGTCAATATCAGTAAATGCCCAGGCAGAATGGTGTTCGCCGTTTTCATCGATTCCGTACATCGGCAGCAACTCATCCTCTTCATCCGGGTTTATTCGTTGCGGGGCCCCGGCTGGCCAGCGGTCAGGTTTCATATTCCAAATCAGCAGGAAGTCCTGGCTGCGGATGGCGCGCTGCGGGTACCCCCAATTGCGGTACCTCGAGCAGGAGTGACGTTCGCGGCCCGAAAAAACATATTCACCGGAAGTTTCAATACCTCCCTGTTTTTCCGATTTAAATAAATCCAGTACACTTTTCCCCGATATGGGTAACATTCCCTCCGCACTGGTGCCTGTTATTTCAAGTATGGTGGGGGCCAGGTCGGCGAAGCTCAGCAGGTTGTCCACGGTGCGGCCACCCGGAAATTCTTTTGGATAACGCACCGCAAACGGAACATGGATGCCATACTCGTAGCTGTTGGCTTTTGCCCTGGGGAAAGGCATCCCGTTGTCGGAGGTAACCATCACAATGGTATTTTCCAGCTCACCTGTTTCTTCAAGGTATTCCAACATACGCTCCAGGTGTAAGTCGAACCATTCAATTTCAACGGCATAGTCGAGCATATCGCCCCTTACAATTTCATGATCGGGAAAAAAACCGGGCACATCCACATCATCCGGGTTTTTGTCGGTTCGTTTCCAGGCATCCTGTTCGTAAGCCCGGTGAGGTTCGGAGCCACCATACCAGAAAAAAAACGGTTTGTCACCCTTTACGTTTTCCATAAAATATTTGAAGTTCTCAAAATAATTGACGTTGCTGATAAATTTTGCCGGGCGTTCATCTTCGGAACTTCCCTCTTCGTAGCGAATGTTACTGTGTGCAATACCTGCCGCATTGGTGGCGCGCCATAGCGAATCGCTGCCATCGCGGGCATATTGAAAAGGAGCAACCCCTTTTCCGGTGCGTCCGGTGATGTACCCATTGGAATCGAGCAAGTCCACAAAAGGAATGTGTTTTCTCATCCACGACGATGCATGTTGCCCCGACTGTTCGTTTTGCCAGTGGTGGCGGCCGGTAACCAGCGAACTGCGCGACGGGGCGCAACCCGGCGAACCGGCTATACAATTGGTAAAGTAAACCCCCTCCCCGGCAACCCGGTCGAATGCCGGCGTGTTAACAAACCGGCTGCCCGCGAAACTCGTGTGGGCAAACGACTGATCGTCGCTGATGGCAAAAAGGATATTGGGACGTTGCGGCTCGGTTTTTTCCGGGGTACATTTTATTGTTCCTGCACCTACGGTAAGAAGGGCAATGGTTTTGAGCAGGTATTGATTCATGCTGATTAATTTTAAAGAGTTTTTCCTGATTTGATTTCTTCCTGTACAATTTTACAAAAAAAGAAGGAAGGAAGAAAATTTTGGTCGAATTAGGAAACAAGCTGTTATTTTCTTAAATTGCAGCACAGTTCAGCACAGTTTGATGGTTGGAAAACCCGGAGGGAATAAAATGCCTGGTGATTAAGGTTTTTTATATTTATTTATCCCTGCGGAATTTCAATTACTTGTTAAATTGCAGCGACAGACCAAATTTTTAAACAGCAATGTTTCATTCAAAAAATAAATAAAAATGGCAAACAGATTAATAGGAAAGTTACCCAAAGTAGGGATACGTCCGGTAATTGACGGACGCGAACGGGGCGTACGCGAGTCGCTTGAAGAACAGACCATGAATATGGCAAAAGCCGCCGCAAAATTAATCGAAGAACAGCTCCGGTTTCCGGGCGGCGAGGAGGTGGAATGTGTGATTTCCGACAACACGATTGGCGGCGTTGCAGAAGCTGCCATGTGCGCCGAACAGTTTGAAAACGAAGGGGTGGGGGTTTCATTAACCGTAACTCCTGCATGGTGCTACGGTACCGAAGTAATGGATACAAACCCCTGGATTCCCAAAGCGGTATGGGGCTTTAACGGTACCGAAAGGCCGGGGGCGGTTTACCTGGCAGCTGCTTTGGCCGGATATTCCCAAAAAGGACTGCCCGCTTTTGGAATTTATGGCCGTGATGTGCAGGATGCCGGGGACGAAACCATCCCCGGGGATGTGGAAGAAAAAATCCTGCGGTTTGTGAAAGCGGCCCTTGCAGTGGCTCAGATGAAAGGGAAATCGTACCTCTCGTTGGGTTATACTTCCATGGGAATTGCCGGGTCGATGGTAAATCCCGACTTTTTCCAGGAGTACCTGGGCATGCGTACCGAATTTGTGGATATGAGTGAGGTGAAACGCCGGCTCGATGAAGAGATTTACGATAAGGCTGAATTTGAAAAAGCGTTGGCATGGACACGTGAAAACTGCCGGGAGGGTGCGGACGGAAATCCGCCGGAATTGCAGGGTGACCGGGAGCGAAAAGACTGGGAATGGGAAACCGTGGTGAAAATGACACTTATTTTTCGCGACCTGATGATAGGCAACCCAAAACTCAAAGAAGCGGGATTTGGTGAAGAATCGCGCGGGAGAAACGCAATTGCTGCCGGGTTCCAGGGGCAACGACAATGGACCGATTATTATCCAAACGGCGATTTTTCTGAGACAATTCTTAATTCTTCCTTCGACTGGAATGGAATTCGGGAGGCTTTTGTGTTCGCCACCGAAAACGACAGCCTCAATGCGGCTCCTATGTTGTTTGGGCACTTGCTTACCAATACATCACAGATTTTTTCCGATGTGCGCACCTACTGGAGTCCCGCGGCTGTGAAACGCGTTACCGGAAAAGAACTTACCGGCATTGCAAAAGAGGGGATTATCCATTTAATCAACTCAGGTTCTACCACGCTGGATGCTACGGCGCGGCAACGCAACGCCAGTGGTGAACCAGCTATGAAACCTTTCTGGGATATTACCGGGGAAGAAGTAAAAAGCTGTCTTGAAAACACCCGCTTTTGCCCTGCCGAACGCGAATACTTCAGGGGAGGCGGTTATTCGAGCCAGTTTAAAACTGCCGGACAGATGCCGGTGACCATGTCGCGGATAAACCTCGTGAAAGGATTGGGACCGGTACTTCAAATCGCGGAAGGATTCACCGTTGAGCTGGATGACGATGTGCATCGTATTTTAGACAAACGTACCAATCCCACCTGGCCAACTACCTGGTTTGTTCCGCGTACCACAGGCAAGGGCGCCTTTAAAGATGTTTATTCGGTTATGGCCAACTGGGGAGCCAACCACGGCGCCATCAGTTACGGGCACATTGGCGCCGATTTGATTACGCTGGCTTCCATGCTTCGTATTCCGGTGTGTATGCACAATGTGGATGAAGACCTTGTTTTCAGACCCAGTGCCTGGAATGCATTCGGGGAAGATAAAGAAGGAGCAGATTACCGTGCGTGTCAAAATTTCGGACCTTTGTATAAATAAATAAACCCGGCATACGACCTCAAAATGGGCGTATGCCTTTTTTTTGAGCCGAAGAATTCCTTTCTTTGTAGCTTTAAATTATTTGCAGAAAAGAATTTAATAATACATAAAATGAGGAATTTTTTACTCTTAACCCTTTTTGTTTCCCTGTTGGGATGTTCTAATTCGAAACAGAAACAAAATGATGAAAGCCCGATTCAGGAAGTGGTTGAAATTGAAGAACAAAAATCTGAAGACTTGAGCAAATACGAAAAAGGTACCTACGGATACGATCTGAATTTTCTGGATAAAAACCCCGGTAATTCAGTGGAGCTGAAAAAAGGAGATGCCCGCCTGGTTGTTTCGCTTCCGTACCAGGGGCGTGTAATGACCAGTACATCAGGCGGACTGGAAGGAAACAGTTATGGATGGATAAACTACGATTTGATTGAATCGGGAGAAATGCTGGAGCAATTTAATCCGGTGGGTGGCGAGGAACGTTTATGGTTCGGGCCCGAAGGCGGGCAGTTTGCCCTCTTTTTTGAACCGGGAAGTTCGTTCGATTTCGAAAACTGGATTGTTCCGGCCTGCATAGACCGGGATACACAGGAGGAGTTTCTTGCAACAGATTCGGTAGCTTTGGTATTCAAAACACTGGAGATGCGCAATTACCAGGATTTTCTGTTCCGGTTCGATTTTACCCGGCGGATTGAAGTACTCGATAAAAGAGGGGCCGTGGCAAACCTGGAAATTGACATTCCTGATAAAGTGAAAGTAGTGGGTTATGAGTCGGTAAATGAACTGGAAAATTCCGGAAGGGAAGACTGGAAAAAAGAAACAGGCCTGATTTCGATCTGGCTGCTGGGCATGTTTAATCCTTCGCCATCGGTAACCATGATTATCCCCTATAAAACAGGTGTAAACTCTGATTACATCGTGAAGGATGATTACTTCGGGGAAATTCCGGACGACCGGCTGGTAGTGAAAGACGGGTTAATCCTTTTTAAAGGAGACGGAAAACAGCGGGGTAAGCTGGGTGTCCCTCCCCAAAGGGCCATGCCTGTGATGGGAAGTTATGATGCTGAAAACCAGATTTTAACAATAATAAAAACGCAAATTCCCGAAGGGGCAACAGATTATGTCAATTCAGCCTGGGAACACCAGGAATTTCCTTATAAAGGCGATGCCGTTAATGCCTATAATGATGGTCCGCTGGAAGACGGCAGCCAGTTGGGGCCGTTTTACGAACTGGAGTCTTCCTCCCCCGCCCTTGAATTAGAAACAGACGAATCTGCTTCACATACCCAATACACGTTTCATTTCGAAGGGCCCGAAGAAGAACTCGATGCCATTTGTCAGCAAGTTTTAAATGTTTCACTGGATGAGGTAAAAAGTGCTTTTCAATGAAAATTTGGTAGGTGAATGATTTTCTTTTAAATAAAAATGAACCGGCCGGGCAGACAAAGGTCCGGAAACTGGTTCATTTCATTACCGAAGCCATTGCGAACGGAAAGCTAAAAGAGGGGGACACCCTGCCGTCGGTGAACCAGATGAGTGCTGAAAGCGGTTTTTCGCGCGATACGGTTTTTAAAGCGTATAATCTCCTGAAAAATAGAAACTTTATCGAATCGGCGCCAGCCAAAGGCTATTATGTTACCGGTGGTTCGTTTAAAGTGTTTATGCTGCTCGACGATTTCAGTGCATTTAAAGAACAACTCTACCGTTCGTTCAGGCAAAACCTTCCCCAGTCATATTCGGTTGACCTGTTGTTTCATCATTACAACCGGGATGTTTTTAATCATCTTGTTCAGAGCAGCCTGGGGCGTTACAGCCTCTATATTGTGATGAACATCGATCATCACGGAATGGACCCGGTGTTGAATAAAATCGATTCCAGGAAATTGCTCCTGCTCGATATGGGTTCTCCGGATTCTGAAAATATAAATTATGTTGTTCAGAATTTCGATGATGCGGTGGAAAATTGCCTGGAGAAGGGACTGCACCGACTGAAGCATTATTCAGAAATGATATTGGTCTATAACGAACAAGAAACCCCTCACCCTGCCGATACAGTATTGGCAGTGCGCCGTTTTTGCCAGAAACATGGAATTTCTTTCCGGAAAATCAGAAGTACGGATGAATGGGAAATGAAACAGGGACAGATATGGTTTACCATTCGCGACACAGACCTGGTAGAAGTGATTAAAACTTCGCGGGAAAAAGGGTTTCAGCCGGGAAAAGAGGTAGGAGTCCTTTCATACAACGATAGTCCGATGAAGCAGGTTGTGGGTGGGGGCATTTCAGTCATTTCAACCGATTTTGAACTGATGGGACGGCTCGCGGCCTCGTTTGTAAAAAATAAGCAGAAAATAACGGAAGTACTGCCAACTTCGTTAATTTTGAGGGAATCAGTTTAGAAGGTGTTTTTATTAACTTAATAGCTAAATTTTATGATTTTCAGGAGTTTCTTAATGGTTTTTGTGCTGCTGTCGGTTTCATTTTCAATGCAGGCGCAACAAATGTTTCAGCAATTTTCAGGAGAAGATATCGGTAAACCCCAGCGCGGGGGAAGTTTTCAGTTTGAAAAAAAAGACCAGCATTTTACACTGCACGGCGCAGGTTACAATGTTTGGTTCGAACGCGATGAGTTTTATTTTGTATCGCAGAAGGTGGAAGGGGATTTTATCTTCTCTGCCAACCTGGAGTTTTTGGGCGAAGGAGTTGATCCCCACCGCAAAATGGGCCTCATGATCCGCAACTCGAAAGCCGATGATGCTGTTTACATGGATGGTGCCGTGCATGGCGACGGGCTTACGGCTCTGCAATACCGGCAAAAATCAGGAGATGAAACCCTGGAAATTACTTCAGAAATAAAAGCCCCGGAGTTTATTCAGGTGGAGCGGAAAGGCAATGAATTTATTTTACGGCTTTCAAAAGATAGTGAACCGCTGGTGGAAGTGGGCCGGCTTACCCTGGAAATGTCGCCCGAAGTTTTTGCCGGGATGTTTGTCAGTTCGCACAACGAAGAGGTGGTTGAAAAAGCCCGGTTTTCGAACGTGCGCCTTGAGAAACCTGCCGTAGAAGGAATAGATGGCTATGACCAACCATCGCCCAGCCGCCTGGAAATTATAAACATTGAAAACGGGAACCGCCGGGTAATCTACGAAACCGAAAAACACATCGAGGCGCCCAACTGGTCGCGCAACGGAAAATTCCTGGTGTACAATTCGGACGGAAAATTGTATAAATTCGATCTGAAAAAACGGAAACCCGAAGAAATTAATACCGGTTTTGCCACGGCAAATAATAACGATCACGGGATCTCATTCGATGGGAAAACCCTCGCTATCAGTCATCATACAGAAGATGACGGGCAGCGGCATTCCATCATTTACACCGTTCCGCTGAAGGGGGGAACTCCTCAAAGGGTTACCCCCAACGGGCCGTCGTATTGGCACGGCTGGTCGCCCGATGATAAATGGCATACATACTGTGCCGAACGCAACGGCAATTACGATGTCTATAAAATTCCCGCAGAAGGAGGGGAGGAGATCCGCCTGACTACTGCCGAAGGGCTCGACGACGGGCCGGAATATTCACCCGACGGAAAATACATCTATTTCAATTCGGTGCGCAGCGGAAGCATGGAAATCTGGCGGATGAAACCCGACGGCTCCGGCCAGGAGCAGGTAACCGATGATGAATACCAGAACTGGTTTGCACATCCTTCGCCCGATGGGAAATGGCTGCTCTTTATTTCCTACCTGCCCGAAGTGCCCGCCGGTTCGCATCCCCGTAACCAGCGGGTGATGCTGCGTTTAATGCCCGCAACAGGCGGCAGGATAAAAACGGTTGCCTTTCTGTACGGCGGGCAGGGTACCATTAATGTGCCTTCCTGGAGCCCCGACTCCAAAAAGGTGGCATTTGTGAGTTATACGTATTGATTTGGCTGCAAACAGATATTTCAGGTGGTTAATTTTATGAATTTTAAAATGATACGATTTATTATCCTTACCAGCTTGTTTTTTATTCTTACCGTATTTTTTTCATGTAATTCTTCTGAAAAAAATCCATTTTGGGGCGATGGCATCCCGCAATTAGAGGTACAGGAAATATTCTCTGACGAAAGATTTCCCAATGTTGTGGTTGCAACTGACGGTACCGTAATTGCTACCTGGGGCCGTGAAAATTTAAGGGTGCGCCGAAGTGAAGACGGCGGTAAAACCTGGGGCGAAGAAATTACCGTTGCCAATCCCGGTTTCCAGGGCGGAGGAACCACCGTGGATGAAAATACCGGCGATATCCTGGTTTTTGTGGAAGAGGGCCATCCGCCGGCACCGGTTACGGTTTATCGCAGCA
>CAYRBS010000111.1:0-5718 GCA_964422335.1 uncultured Mariniphaga sp.
AAAAAGTGGTTTGTGATTATTCTGTAACCGAAAGGGTAATTGTTTTTATATTTTTAAAATTTTGAACGGGGAAACTACCTATATGACAAAACTTTTTACCTGACGTGATTCTTTTTTACAAATCATTAACTTTGCGACACCGCGTATGAAACTGAAAGAAAAATTTGCATATTATAAGCTTCGCAAAAAAGCTGCGGCAGTAGATCGCCGGGTAGAATTACCGCACCCCGATACCGTGCGAAAGGTGGGAGTACTGTGGCAACCTTCGGGGAGGGCCGGTTTTCAGTACCTCCACGACCATTTTTCGCACGCGCAGGTAATTTTCAGAAATCTTTGCGTTTTCAGCGACGAAACAAATGTAAATGCAGGATCCAATATTATTACCCCCAAAGACCTTAACTGGCTGGGTTTTCCAAAACCCGGACCAGCCGAAGATTTTATCAAAACAGAGTTTGACCTGCTGCTGAACATTGCGCTTGAACAAACCCTACTTCTCGATTATCTGACAGCCCTCAGCGTGGCCCGTTTTAAAATTGGCTGGTCGCCTTCAGAAAAAAACTATTTTGACCTGAACATTAACATTAGCCGCAAACAAGACGCATTGTACCTTGCCGAGCAACAAATTTTTTATCTTGGGCAACTTAATAAAAAGACAAAAATATGAATCATCCATTTAGGGGTGCAGGTGTGGCGCTGGTTACACCTTTCACCGAGAACCATACGATTGACTTCGATGCACTGGGGCGCATAATCGACAACCAGGCCGCTGGCGGAATGGATTACCTGGTAGCGCTTGGTACCACTGCCGAAGCCACTACCCTATCCTTTTCCGAAAAACAGGATGTGGTTAATTATATAAAAGAAAAAGCAGGGAATTTACCACTCGTGGTGGGCATGGGCGGCAACAATACCCGGGCAATTATCCATCAAATCGAACAATTTGATTTTACCGGGGTGAGCGGGTTGTTAATTGTAACCCCCTACTACAACAAACCCTCGCAGGAAGGTTTGTTCAGGCATTATTCAGCCATTGCAAAGGCCAGTCCGGTGCCCATTATTTTATACAACGTCCCCTCGCGCACCGGGGTAAATATGATAGCCGAAACCGTTATCCGCCTGGCAGAATCGTCGGAAAAATTTGTAGCCGTGAAAGAAGCTTCGGGAATTTTATCGCAAATTACACTGATTAACAAATATACCAATCCCCATTTTTCTGTAATATCGGGTGACGACATACTGGCCCTGCCCATTACTTCCATCGGTGGTATCGGGGTAATTTCGGTTATTGCCAATGCCCTGCCCCAAAAACTCAGCAGCCTGATTCACCTGGCACTCGACGGTTCATACGATGATGCCCGTAAACTGCATTTCGAGTTGATTGATCTTTTTATATTGTTGTTTAAAGAAGGAAATCCGGGAGGGGTAAAAGCGTTGCTAAACATCCAGGGAATCGTCGAAAATGAACTTCGCTCACCGCTGTACCGCATTGGAGACACCACTTACCAGGAAATTAAAGAGGCGTATCTGAAGCTGAAATAGCACATTTGAACAGAATCGGCTCATCACCCGATAACATTCACCCCGCCGGGAACAATCCGGACATTGAGCGTAGAAACTTCGGGAAGTACCTCCCCGTCCACCTGAAACTCCTGTGGCCTGGGAAGTGTAATTTTGGCTTCGGTGACTGAATAGACCTTTGCATATTTCATTTTGTGCAATTTTCCCGTAAAAAAGGCATAAATAAAAGTAAAAACAAACCACCAGGGATAAGGCCTGATGATGATAATTTCAAATTTCCCGTCATCTGTTTTACCGGTGGGGTTAATAATTGCTCCCGTGCCGTAGCTTTTTGCATTGGCAATTGCCAGCATTTCGGCTTTCATTTTTTTTCTCCGGTGGCCGGGGATTTGAATGTAAAAGGTGAACCATGTTTTTCCCTGGTAAAGCTCAATAAAAAGCTGTTTTCCATACCCCAGCATCCCTCTGAAACCCTCCTTTTCAAAGCGTTTTACAATGCGGGCATTCAGGCCAATATCACTCAGGTGAAGGCAGTAATGTTTGTCGTTAATCCGGATTACATCCATCGGACGGGCCGCATTCTGAAAGATTTTTTTCAATGCCGGTTCAATATTTTCGGGAATTCCCAGGTTATAGGCAAGCCCGTTGGCCGATCCGGCCGGAATAATTCCCAGGTTGATTTTACGCCCTATAAGTTCTGTGGCCACCATATTTACCGTACCGTCGCCACCAACAGCCACCACAGTTCCTGGATGAAATTCACCGATAATCCGGCGGATTTCTTCGCGATCTCCTTCGCCACGGGTTTTCAATATGCTGCACTCAACCCCTTCTTCCCTGCACATGCGGGTCAAAATGGAATCAACATCTTTTCGCTGCCCCCTGCCCGAATTTGGATTAACCACGAATAAAATTCTGATTTTTGATTCTTTTTTCAATTTTTTCTTTTAATTCAATAACTACCTAACCCGGATTATTTATGAATAGTTCAGGCTAAAAATACAACTTTTTTTAAGTCAATTCAAGTCGAATTCAGCAGAAGAATTCCGGCTAAAAACTTTGCTTTTTCCCCTGACATTTATTTTAACCGGTTCGGCCCAGCCTTTGTCAAAATCAATCCAAAGCTTCTTTTTGTTTATTCTGAGTTTTATCCAGTGACTTCGGTAGTGTATGTGAAATTTTATCTCCTCAACATCATTGGGTAACCGCGGATTGAGCCACAGAACATCGTTTCTGATTTCCAGCCCGGTATAACACCGCTGGATTATATCGACTGTACCGGCCATTGCCCCCAGGTGTATTCCTTCCGGAGTAGTTCCTCCCTGTACATCATGAAAATCGCTCAAAAGGGCTTTTTTAAAACTGTTCCACGAGTACTCGCGATTGGAACGGGCAAACACCCAGGAATGAATGACCTGGCTTAACGTTGAGCCGTGTGCCGTAATGTTTTGGTAGTATTCAATATTTTTCAGAATAAATTCAGGTTTAAATTCATACCCCAACCGGTTAAAATGTTGGATTAATTCCTCCGACGAGAAAAGATAAAAGAGCATGAGGACATCTGCCTGTTTGCTGGCTTTATAATAGTTGGGTGAATCGCCTTCTTTTTCAAGAATACGATCGAGCCGCAAATTCTCCCCATATTTTTTCCTGTATTTTTCCCAGTCGAGTTCCTTCAGCTTGTCGAATCCATCAAATTGCAAAATGATTCCACCTTCGGTAAAAGGTATATACATGTTCCGGGTAATTTTCACCCAGTGTTCGATGGTTTTGTCGTCGAACCCTACTTTACCCGCAAGCTGGAGGGTATGCTTATCGCCAAACATTTCCAGTATATCGAGGGCGCACTGAATGACCCAAACCGCCATAAAATTGGTATATGCATTGTTGTTTAGCCCGGGGGATTCTGAATCGGGATAGTGGCTGTGGTATTCATCGGGCCCCATAATTCCCCTGATTTCGTACCGGCCGGTTTCAGAATTTAACTCAGCGATATCAGACCAGAACAACGCATTGTTCAGGATAATCTCGGCGCCAATGGTTGCCAGAAAATCTTTGTCGTTTGTTGCCTGGTAATACTGCCACACATTAAAAGGAATTGCTGCATTGATATGCCGCTGCAACCGGGAATGGTCGGGTAACCAGCGCCCCGACTGTGGATTCAGGTGAAGTTCCTGGCTCTCTTCCCTTCCGTTGCTGCCACTTTGCCAGGGAAACATGGCCCCCCTGTACCCGTTTTCCCTGGCAGCCTGCCGGGCCTGTGGCAAACGAAAGTAGCGGTACATAAGCAGTGAACGTGCCAATTGTGGCAGGTGCAGGTTAATGTAGGGGAAAATATATAATTCGTCCCAAAAAATATGCCCCCGGTAAGCTTCGCCATGCCAGCCACGCGACGGAACACCAATGTCGAGCCCGATGCTGTTTTCTGAAACCGTTTGATGAAGGTGAAAAATGTGAAGCCTGAGTATTAAAATTTCATTGCCTTCGGCTTCCACCTCCATCTTGCTGAGCCGCCAAATACGCGACCAGGCGATTTTATGCTCCAGGTAAATTTGTTTGAACGATTCCAGGGCCTCAATTTTTGTCCGGGCTTCGGTTAATGGATCGCTGATGGCCAAATGTTTTGAAGTATAAACGGCTACTAATTTTTCAAACCGGATGGGTTGTTTTTCTGAGCAGTTTACCCTGATATCCTGGAAAATTGCTCCCTCCTCTGAAACAATATCCGGCTGGTAAGCTATTTCACTCCCTTTCCTGAATATTTTAAAAGTGGTTGCTTGCGCCATGCGTATTTTCGACTGCTTTGTCTGGCTGGTAAGAAAAACTCCTGAATTTCCCAGTTGGCCCATCTCCGGAATAAAGAGGTGGTCGCCTCTCAAATCGTTGTACCGTTTCACCCCGCTGTTGGTAATTTGGCCATCGATTCCGGATCGTACGGTAATTTCCCCCGACCAGTTTTCAGGAATTAAAAGCCATTCAATAGCTGCCACATGGGGGTCGCACATACTCACAATCCTTCGGCTAACCAGTGAGGTTTCACGGTTTTTATCATCCCTGAATCTCATTTTTCGTGTCAGCACGCCTTCTTTCAAATCCAGCTCCACAACATAACCGAGCACCTCCAACCGGTTTAAGTCGAACCATTCCGAATCGTCCATTTTAAAGGAAAGGAATAACCAGTTGGGCCAGTTCACCAAATCTTCGTTTTCTACTTCCCGGCCCTCAATTTTGGAAGTTGCCCGGTTATATCCCCCCGCAATATAGGTTCCGGGGTAATTGTATTCATTCGCTTTTTGTTCTTCCACTGCCCCGCGGGTGGCAAAGCACCCGTTTCCCAGGGTCGTCAGCACCTCACGTAAAGGATGCTCGTCTGTTTTCCAGTCGTTATAAACTACTTTCCAGTCGTCCATTTTATATGATTTTTTCGTTTTTCCAGGTTAATAAGCACCACATCAACCCGGGTAATTTTACAATTTTCTTACATCCAAAAAGCTTCCGCTGCTGTACTTTTTTGCCTTTTCAATTGCAGGCGCTATTGCTTTTGCCGCCTCGCTTGGAGGGGGCATTTCTGAAGTTCCTTTAGCTTGTTTGAGTTTTTGAACTACGGGGTACTTTTCTTCATCCCCGAGTGATGATATATAATCCTGCATTCCGGTGTCAACCAGGCCGGGTGCCAGGGCGCAGAAATGAGTGTCCGGAAATTCTTTTGCATACAAACTGATGAGCATATTCAGCGTGGCTTTTGAAAGCGAATAGGCATTCCAGCCCCGCGCTGCGCTTACTGCAGCCCCGGAAGAAACGGCAACTACCTGTTTAATCTCCTTTACCGCCTTGAAAAGTGTGTCAATCATAACTTTATTGGCCCACACATTTACATCCATCACATTTTTTATTTCGTCCAGGCCTGTGTCTTTCAAGTCCTTTATCTCGTTCAGCACACCGGCATTCAAAATAACCAGGTCGAGCCGTGTGGTCTCTTTCAGAAAAGAAACCAGGTTGGTTTCCACTTCACTAAAATTAGTAACATCCTGAACCAAATAATAATGATTGGGATACTGGCTTAATTCCGCATTGATTCTTCTACTGATACTAAAAACGGTATGCCCGTTTTCCAGGTAAAATTTTGCCAGTCCTAAACCTAACCCCGAACTGGCACCTGTAATAAGAATGTTCATAATTTTCAAAAATTATCGATTTTTT
>CAYRBS010000111.1:5818-7808 GCA_964422335.1 uncultured Mariniphaga sp.
CTGATAACAATAAATTAAACGGAAAATGAAGTACTTCAAACCATTTATAAAAGGGATTAAAAAACCGTTTAAAATTTTAAAAGTATTCTTAAAACAAAAAGCCGGGTGGCTCGACACACCCAAAATTTTACCTTACAGGGGATACGGCAACGATACGGATGTGTTTATCCAGGGTATGGTAATAGAGGACAAAGGGTTGTCGAAACCAAAAGACAAACACTGGTTTTGGAAGAATATGCTGGCTACCATTAAACGATTTTCGAGTGATGAAATACCTGAAGTGACAGTGGAGGCCAAATTTTTGGACAAGGTGCAAACCACGCAAACCGATGAATGGGGATTCTTTTCCTTTCATTTTCATTTTGAAAACAAGGCAAAAGACCTGCTCACAAAAGAATGGCACACCGTCCATTTTCAGTTGCTCGACGAAATTATTGAAAACCAGCCCCCTGTTCACGGCTCCGGAGAGGTACGGATTGTTTCGCCCCACCAGAAACGAATTTTCGTTTCCGATATTGATGATACCATAATGATCTCCCACTCTACCCAAACCCTGAAAAAATTACGGCTTATGCTTTTAAAAAATGCACTTACCCGGATGCCATTTGCCGGGATTTCAAAATTTTACAGTGCATTGGCCAAAGGAAAGGAGGAACAGGAAAATAATCCTTTCTTTTTTGTATCGAGCAGCGAATGGAACCTGTATGACCTGCTGGAGGATTTCTTTCACTTTCACCATATTCCCAAAGGGGTGTTCATGTTAAGAAAGCTGAAAAGCAGTATTTATAAATTCTGGAAATCGGGGGGAGGAAGTCATGAGCATAAATTTCAAAAAATTGAATCGCTGCTCCGGTTCTATCCAAGGCAAAAATTTGTACTGATAGGCGACAGCGGGCAGCACGACCCCGAAATATACACCCGCCTGGCGCAGGAATTCCCGGGCAGAATTGAAACCATTGTTATTCGTAAAATCCGTGCACGTACATTTCTCGATGGAAATAGGAATCTTTATGAAAAACTTGCCACAGTAAATACCAGCTATTTTGAAGTAAAAACGACGCACGAAGCTGCGTTAATTGCCGTCCGGCAGGGATACATCGATGATAATTATTTTGCCAAAACGGAACCGGCACCGAAAAAATTAACCGGGTCCCACTTGCACTGAATCAACTGTAAGGCAACAAGTGACATGGAGCCAGATTTACCGCAAAAGCAACTTATAACGTTTGCCAACGCGTGGTACTGTTATAGTTTTTTACATATTCTTCCGCCACCATCGCTTCGTTTTCGTTTTCATCAGGAAAATTAATTCCCAATACCTTTTCGCAATCCTGAGGAATGTCAGTTTTTGGCAAATTAAAGAAATTTTTCTTTATATAAGCTTCCAAACAGTTCATTAATTTTTGTAACTTTTTCATTGTTTTGATTTTTTAATGGTTATTTATTTTGCATCGTTCAATCGTCTGAGCAGCACTGCAGCATAGGCGCTCATCGAAGTATTTTGCACAATTATCTCCTCCGGTAAGCGAAGGTGGGCCGAGGTAAAATTCCAGATGGCCTTCACGTCACAGTTCACCAGGTCTTCGGCCACTTCCTGCGCCACATGATTGGGAGTGGTAAGAATGGCAATTTTTACATTTAACCGTCCTGACAGGCTGAACAATTTTGCGTATTCCAGCACATGAATTCCCCCAATTGTCTGGCCGATTTTATTTTTGTCCACATCGAAAGCAGCCAAAATTTTCAATCCAAGTGACTGGTGTTCCTGGTAGGCCATCAGGGCTGTCCCCAGGTTCCCGGCCCCCACGAGGAAAGCCTCGTTGGTGCGGTTAAAACCAAGAAATTCTTCCAGCGCATGAATCAGCTCGTAGGTGTTGTAGCCAACCCTTGGCTTTCCTTTTATTCCGGTAACGGCCAGGTCTTTCACCACCTGCGTGGCATCACATTTCAAGTCTTTCCCAATGGTGGGAGCCGAAATGTTTATCACCCC
>CAYRBS010000112.1:0-7709 GCA_964422335.1 uncultured Mariniphaga sp.
TTACACCACGGGTCAATCATTCAGTGCCTTTTCGTTAAAGACGGTGCAAAAATATAAATTTTTTTCTTTCCGTAGCTTTTGGCTGGTTTTTTTTCCGGGCTTACGATTTTGTTACGTTTTGGTTAACTGATTGCAGTAAGCAGGGGAGTTCTTTTAAATCCTTATATTTGCCTTCGTTAAAAAAAATCCAATGCGCCGGTTTTACGTAATCAATAACATATTGGGATGGGTTGTATTTCTGACAGCTGCACTCACTTATCTGCTTACCATGGAACCAACAGCCAGTTGGTGGGATTGCAGCGAGTTTATTATCAGCGCTTATAAACTGGAAGTAGGACATCCTCCCGGTGCTCCGTTTCACATCATCCTCGGCAGGTTTTTCAGCTTGTTTGCCCCTGATTCATCGCAGGCGGCATTTATGATAAATCTTCTGTCGGGACTGGCCAGCGCCGCCACCGTGATGTTTCTTTACTGGAGCATTGTCCACCTTGCCCGCAAGCTTTTTCCGGAAAGGGAACTGACCAGGGCAGAGCAAATAACCATTTGGGGAAGCGGACTGGTTGGCGCGTTGGCTTTCACTTTTACCGACTCATTTTGGTTTTCGGCAGTGGAAGGCGAGGTGTATGCGTTATCGTCGTTTTTTACTGCTGCCGTTTTCTGGGCCATCCTGAAATGGGAAAACGAAGCCGGCCAAAAATATGCCAACCGCTGGTTGATCCTTATTGCCTACCTGGTTGGACTCTCAACCGGGGTGCATTTGCTCAGCCTGCTGGCCATTCCGGCAATCGCATTGGTTTACTATTTCAAAAATTATACATTTTCCTGGAAGGGGGTTTCGTTCGCTTTTTTGCTTTCGGTTGGAATACTTGCCGGAATTCAGTACGTGATTATTCCCGGACTGCCGTGGGTCGCTTTTCTTTTCGATAAATTCTTTGTAAACAGCCTGGGACTTCCTTTTAATTCGGGCATACTGATTTTTCTGGCAGTTGTGGTAACACTCCTGGTCTGGGCAGTGCAATACACCCGCAAACGAAAACTGGTAGTCTGGAATACGGCAGTCACTGCAATAATTGTTATCCTCATTGGTTATTCATCATTTGCCCTCATCTTTATAAGAGCTGCGGCCAATCCGCCCATGAACCAGAACCATCCGGATAATGCTTTTGCACTGCTACGTTACCTGAACCGCGAGCAATACGGCGACCGGCCACTGCTCTACGGCCCGTATTACAATGCCCCGGCACTGGGGGCAACCGGAGAAAAAAAATATTACAACCAGGTGGAAGGGAAATATGAGGTTACCGGGACATCGGCAGCAAAAACCCTGTACGATCCCAGGATGCAAACTGTTTTCCCGCGTATGTACAGCAGCAATTCCCGCCATGTAGATGTATATAAACAATGGGGCAGGGTGAAAGGGAAACCTGTTAAGTTAAGGGATCAGGGAGAGGAAAAAACAGTGATGAAACCTACCTTTACAGAAAACCTCCGGTTTTTCTTCACCTACCAGGTGGGGCACATGTATTTCCGTTATTTTATGTGGAATTTTGCCGGTCGCCAGAACGATGTACAGGGTCACGGAAACTTTATGAACGGTAATTGGATCAGCGGGATTAATTTCCTGGATAAACAAAGGGTGGGGCCACGCGACAACATGCCTGATTTTATGAAAAACGATCCGGCGCGAAACACCTACTATTTTCTACCGTTGTTGTTTGGATTAATCGGACTTTTTTACCAGTATAACCACAGCCGGAAAGGAAAAGAGGGGTTTGCCGTGGTGATGACTTTGTTCGTGTTTACCGGCATTGCCATTATTGTTTACCTGAACCAAACCCCTCAACAACCGCGGGAACGCGATTACGCCTACGTGGGATCTTTTTACGCATTTGCAATATGGATTGGATTGGCGGTTCCTGCATTGTATGCCACGGTGGAAAAATTACTGAAAGGAGTTCCCGGTGCCGTGTTGGTTACGGCAGCTTCGCTTGTTTTGGTTCCCGGAATTCTGGCCACCCAAAATTGGGACGATCACAACCGCTCGGGGCGCTACATGACCCGCGATTATGCCATTAACTACCTGGAATCGTGCGCTCCCAATGCCATTTTGTTTACCTATGGCGACAATGATACCTTCCCGCTTTGGTATGTGCAGGAGGTAGAAGGAGTGCGTCCCGACATTAAAATTATCAACATCAGCTACCTCGGCATGGACTGGTATATTTCCCAACACCGCATGGCTTCAAACGATGCGGCCCCTGTTCCCTTTTCTTTTCAGGAAGACAAGTATTACATGGGCCGCCGGGATGCCGTTTTAATTCATGACCGGATTGACAGAGCCGTTGATTTAAGCCATGCCATGGTTTTTATGGGAAGCGACGATGATGAAACAAAAGTGGAAATGGCAGGAGGGCAGGAACTTGACTACCTGCCGTCGTCGGAATTTTTCCTGCCGGTTGACAAACAGAAGGTGCTGGATACCGGCACCGTTCAGCCGGAAGATGCCGGGTTGATGGCCGACAGTGTTAAGTTCAGCATAAACAAAAGGTACATTTCCAAAAGTGAATGGGCAGTGCTGAACATTATTGCCGCCAACAACTGGGAGCGCCCTGTTTACATTGATCACAGCCTGCTGCACACCGGTAATATCTATTTTACCGACTGGTTGCAGTTCGAGGGGCTTGCCTACCGGTTTGTCCCCATTGAAACTAAAAGCGGGGGAACAACCAAAGGGCATATCAATACAGAAATTTTGTATGAAAACGTGATGAACAAGTTTACCTGGGGAAATGTAAACCACCCGGATGTATTTCTCGACGAATACAACAAACGGGCAATAAGAATCATTCAGGCACGCCCCATGTTTACCCGGCTGGCCGGGGCGCTGGTGGACGAAGGCCAGGAGCAAAAAGCAGAAGAAGTGATCGACCGGATGTTCACCCTGTTCCCCGATGAAAAAATCCCGCTCAGTTACGATTCCTTCCAGGCCACCGAACAGTATTTCCGTACCGGAGCCATGGAAAAAGGCAGTGAAAAAGTGAGGCAAATGGCTGACAACAGTTTTGCCCTGCTCGACTATTACCTGTCGTTACCGGAGTATTTTGCCCGGGTTGTGCAGGAAGAGCAGGAACGCGAAATAAACCAAATTCAGAACTTGCTGACACTCACCCGGAAGTACGAATTGACAACACTTCATGACGAAATTGACAGCCGGTTGCAAAACCTTATTAACCGCCTTTCGCAAGAGGTGGGTTCGTAATTTTCGGGTCCGGGTTTTCATTTTCACATCAAAATTCGGTTGAAATTTTAACCTTTATTCGAAACCCAAAAACAACCCCTTTTAATTTGCCACCTGCCAAATCCAGTCATTCATAATTTCCAGAACCCTGGGGGAAATGGTTTCCTCAATCTGGCCGTATTCCTCCACTGATCCGGTTTTGCAGGTTTGAAAAAGGTGGTTAAGGCCCTCCATCTTCAGGGTTTTAAAGTGGGGATTGCCTCCTTCGGTAAGCGCTTTCTCAATGGCTGCCAGGTTGGGCCCGGCCGGAACCTGCAAATCTTTTTCACCAATCAGCGCCAGAACAGGGATTTTTAATTGGGTGAGTGCAGGATAAGGATCATAAGTCAAAAAAAACCGGAACCACCTTGTATTAATGGCATTAACCTGGGCATCGACGGCCAGTTTCTGATCGTCCTTGAGCATCGGGTACATTCCGTTAGTGAGGGTCCGCCGGAGTCTGTCCAGCCTGACAGTGGTATCTTTTTCGTTCAATACAATATTAAAAAGAGCTTCCTGCTGTTTCCTGTTTTGTTGTACCTGTTCATCCGTCATTCCGGCGGCTTTGTTCATTAACTCCCCCTGTTCGTACACAATTTGTTCCCCCACTATTCCCGGTCCGGCCAGCAATACAACAAATGCAATGTCCCCCGATTGATTGGCGGCCATGGGTGCAATAATTCCACCTTCGCTGTGGCCAATTAACCCGATATTTTCCGCATCGATCTGCGGTTTTTTCCGAAGAAATTCCAGTCCGGCAATTACATCATTAACAAAATCTTTGCTGGTTGCATCGCTGATGTTTCCTTCCGATCCACCCACTCCCCGGTCATCCACCCGCAGAACGGCAATTCCGTTTCGGGTGAGGTAATCGGCTATAACAAAAAATGGACGGTGCCCAAAAATGGTTTCGTCGCGATCCTGCGGACCAGAGCCTGTGATAAGGATGACTGCCGGACAACTTTCAGCATCTTTTGGAATCGTTAGTGTACCAGCCAGTTTTATATTATCTGTGGTATTTTCATAGGTTACCTCTTCCTCCAGATAGGGGAAAGGTTTCTGCGGTGTTTGGGGCCGGTTCAGTTCCGGTAAACTTTCAGATTTCACAAGCACCAGGGGCAGGTTCATTCCATTTTGGTTCCAGGTTCCGGCAATCGTTGTGTCGTTCCGGAATTCACCTTTAAAATTTCCAAATATCATAGCCACCGAAAGCAACAGGCTGTCAGGTGTTAAAATGGTTTCATCCACGGGCAAATCCCGTGCACCCTGAGCCGGCACGTCCAGGGTTGTTGTAAAATCCCCGCTTTTGGAAACAGAAATATTAAATATCAGCTCCAGCTGCATCGCCGGCAGTTCGATTTTTCCACTCCAGGAGCCGGTTACTTTGTCGCCTGCGACCTCCTGGGCACCTAACAAATTATTCAACTGAATAAAAGCAAGTATAAAAAAGATGGCGTTCTTCATTTTGAAAAAAGGATGATTTGGTTTCCAGCAAATTTACAGCTAATTATTCTTTAAATTTAGTATCGCTGTCCAAAATTATTTTTGTGTTTATAATTTTCAAGGGTAACACATGAAACCTGTTTTTTTGTATTTTCGGGAAAATTGTTTTTTATGCAGCCGGAAAAAAAACAACTGGAAATCTTGCGTATGCAATACTTCAGGGAATGTTATCCTGATTTTCCCAAAGGAAAAATTGTTCCTTCGGAGTCGCCTGATTTTATTGTGACCCTGAAAAGCAGGAACCACCTGGGTATTGAAATGACCCGGCTGAACCCAAAAAATGCAAGCATCCCCGATGATCTCCGGTTAACTGAAATTGCTTTCCGGGAGCATCTTATTGGATTTGCAAAAGATTTGTTCGAACAAAGCTCCTCCCTGAATCTGTTTGTGAAGTTTCTGTTTTCAGAGACGAATAAAATAGCCCCCGAAAGAGAAGTGACGGTTGCTGCACAAACCGTCAACGCCATCCGCAATGCAATCGGGCACTGGAATTCAGAAGGGTTCTTCAGGGAATCCATACTGAAAGATCAACTTCCGGAGGGATTGGATGAAGTGTTTATCGCCAGTCATCCGGATTTAAAAATCTCTATGTGGGAACGTTCGAACAACCTTGGAGTTTCCGAAAATGTGGTGGATGACATCCGCATGGCCATCCGGAAAAAAGATGAAAAACTGCGGCTCTACCAAAAACAACGCCTCAATTACTATTGGCTGGTTATTACTACCGATCGGTTGCGGGGCGTTAAAAGCTATAACCTCCCGGACAAAATATTAAATCATACTTTTCAATCACGGTTTCAGCAAGTTTTTCTATTCGATCTAATCAAATCGGATGTATTTCAATTGGTGTAAACAGCCAGTTCGCAAAAATAGTACAAACACCTGCAAATTAAATAGAAGCAAAACACGATTTCATTTGCAATATTTGCAATTCAAAAACAGAAGAGAAGAAAATATGAAACGAGCATTCAAAATTAACAACCCTGATTTTAGCTTAAGCCCGCAAACAGGAATGACCCGCCAACACTACATTGAAATGGCAAAGTACCTGCTCGAAAGAGCATTCACCCATATTGAATCGATCAATGATCCGCTTACATTTCCGCCCGTTCCGGGGAAAACCTATCCGCAACCCGACGATCCGGACTGGCGCTGGCGTTCGCTGGAATTTGAAGCGCTTGAACGGACATTTACACTGGCAGGGCCGCTCATCCATGTGGATCCGGATGTGGAAATCAAAGGCATTAACCTGCAGGATTATTACAGCCTGCAACTGTATCGTGCACTTACCCCGGGAAATCCAAACTCCCTGCCCTTGCCCGAAGACCTGCCCGATTCTACCTACCAGTTTACCTGCGAATTTGGCGGCCTTTTTAAAACGTTGCTGCTGATACCCGAAACACTTTGGGACACCTATACTGAGGAGCAAAAAAATGAAATGGTGGTGACCATCTCGAAATGGGCGCACCACCGGACCACCCAGAACAACTGGCGCATTTTCAATATCGTTACGCTCTCTTTTCTAAAAAAATACGGGTACGAAATCGACGATGAACTGCTGAAAAGCCATTTGCTGTGGGTGGCTTCCTACCATTCCGGAAATGGCTGGTACCTCGAGCAAACCTATAATTACTATTCCATCAGCTTGTTTATTGTTTACACCACCATCTGGAACCGCACTTTTGGGGATGAATACTACCCTGAAATTGCAGAAATTATTGAACGGTCGGCTAAAAAACTGATGGAATCCATCACCAGCTTTTTTGGCCGCGACGGCTACATCAACATGTGGTCGCGTAGCATTTGTTACCGCACCTGGGTTTCGGGCGCTTTTCCCGTAGCGTTTATGCTGAAGGACGATCCGTTAATTGATGCAGGTTTTGCCCGGCGGTTGTGCTCCGGTTCTTTGCTTCAGTTTGTAACCCGCGAGGAATTTTACGATAACGAAATTCCCAGTCTCGGTTTTTACGGACAAAAGGAATACATGGTGCAAAACTACAGTTGCCCGGCCAGTCCGTTTTTAATGTTTCTTCCGTTTATTTGCCTGGCTTTACCGGAAGATTCGCCTTTTTGGACGGCCAAAGAAAACGAAGGATTCTGGGAAGAATTAGGGGAAAGTTCAAAAACAGTTGTCCTGGAAAATCCGGGACTGGTACTAGCCAATCATGGAAAATCGGGCGCCTCGGAAATCATTCCGGGCAAGGTTTATTACGACGATCCCAACTATTCCAAACTGATTTACAATACCCATTTCCCCTGGGAAGACCACAATCCGGCAGGTGGCACGTCCATGGAATACAGCTTCAGAAGCTGGGACCCGCGGGATGTACGCGGCGACGATATCAATTTCTACCTCACCGGACTGAAAGTTGACAACAGTTCTGAAAAAAACAAGGCGTATTCCACCTCCCAAAGCATGGTTTTTAACGGGGTGAAAAACGGAGTGATTTACCGGCAGGCCATCATGCGGAAACCGCCGAACAACGGGGTAGGTTACATTATTGATTTAGCAGATATCATAATTCCGGGCGGTGTAATCCGCGTTGACCGCACCCGGCTGGCATTTGAACACGAGCTCACGCTTGGCCATTTCGGAATGCCGCACCTCAACGGCGAAAAGGCTGTTGTCAATCAATTTGAGGAAGGAAACAAAAAGGTGATTTCGGCAGCCGTTAAAGGACGTCGGGTAGCGCTGATAACTTATACCGGCTGGGATGAGGTGGACAGCCTGGTTCATACCAACCGAAATGCCGAAGCCAGTGAAAGCACCGTGGTTTTTGCCCGTAAAAAGCGGCTGGCTAAAAACCCGGCCATGGAAATTACGATTACGGTCATGCTGCACAAAACCGACGACTCGGAATGGACGCGGGAGGAACTTTCACCCATTAAAGAATTTGAAATAATGGATGTTACACCGGTTTATTCCACG
>CAYRBS010000113.1:0-7668 GCA_964422335.1 uncultured Mariniphaga sp.
AATTCTTTCAACGCGTGGTAATTCACCTCAACAGTTTTTTCCAGATCAGCTTTTGTATGGGCGGCCGAAACAAAACCAGCTTCAAACTGCGACGGGGCCATGTAAATACCCTTCTCAAGTACCAGGCTGAAATAATCAGCAAACAGGCCGGTATCGCATTTTTTCACATCGGCAAATGATTTTACGCTTTCTTCTTTGGTAAAGAACAGCGTAAACATGGAGCCCACCCGGTTAATAACCCCTTTCATACCAAGTTCATTCAGGTTATTCCGAAGACCCTCTTCCAGTGCAGCCGATGAGTTTTCCAGGTTTTCGTATAAATTTTCCGTTTCATCGAGCAGACGGAGCGTGGTAACCCCGGCGGCCATTGCAAGCGGATTTCCCGAGAGTGTGCCCGCCTGGTAAACCGGCCCGTTGGGCGCCAGCATGTCCATTAACTCCTGCTTACCGCCGTAAGCACCTACAGGAAGCCCGCCCCCGATAATTTTTCCAAAAGTAGTTAGATCAGGGGTAATTCCGAGCAACTCCTGCGCACCTCCTTTGCTTAACCGGAATCCGGTCATCACCTCATCAAAAATCAACACGGTATTGTTTTCATTACACAATTGCCGGATTCCTTCAATAAATTCTTTTTCAGGGGCAATCACACCCATATTTCCGGTAACCGGTTCGAGAATGACGGCGGCAATCTGCCCTTTATGTTTTTCAAACAATTGTTCTACCGATTGGAGGTTGTTGTATTGGGCACTCAGCGTATCACGGGCCGTTCCTTTTGTTACCCCGGGTGTGTTGGGTGTCCCGAAAGTGAGCGCTCCCGACCCGGCTTCAATTAAAAAGCTGTCGTTATGCCCATGGTAACATCCTTCAAATTTAATCACCAGGTCGCGGCCGGTATAGCCCCGTGCAAGACGCAGGGCGCTCATGGTAGCTTCGGTTCCCGAATTGACCATCCGGACACTTTGGATGGATGGCACCATTTTTTTTATGCGTTCAGCCATTTCCGTTTCAAGCAGGGTGGGTGCTCCAAAACTTGCTCCCAAAGCAGCTGTTTTTTGAATGGCGTCCACTACTTCCGGATGGGTATGCCCCAAAATCATCGGCCCCCATGAACCTACATAATCAATAAATTCATTGCCGTCGATATCGGTAATTTTTGAACCACCGGCTTTGGCAATAAACAACGGGTTATTTGCTACGCTTCCAAATGATCTGGCAGGTGAATTTACTCCGCCCGGAATGTGTTTTTGAGCTTCTTTAAATGCTTCTATACTTTTTTGGTAATTCATAATTCTGAACAAATTTTTGCAATTAATCTGATATTAACTCTCTCTCTTCTCCCTCTTTTTTTTATGAGAGGCACGATTACGGAGACCCGGAATCAGGATAAGTTTTTCATTCTATTTTAAAAAAATATTCCTATTAATAGTCATCGGATGACTTGTTTGTTTTCTCAGAGTAGTCATCCGATGACTTCCTTAATTTACAATTCTTCAATAATGTCTTGTGTGTGGTACGAAAGAATCAGATCGGAACCGGCCCGTTTTAGCCCGGTCAGCAATTCATGCACAATGCGGTCTTCATCGATCCATCCTTTTTCCGCCGCGGCTTTAACCATCGCAAACTCACCGCTTACGTTATAGGCAGCTACCGGAACATTGAAACTGGTTTTTACCCGGTGAATAATATCCATATAGTTTAGCGCGGGTTTTACCATCACAATATCGGCACCTTCCTGTATATCGAGTGCAACTTCGCGCAGAGCCTCATCGCTGTTGGCCGGATCCATCTGGTAGGTTTTCCGGTCGCCAAACTGCGGAGCACTTTCAGCCGCCTCGCGGAACGGGCCGTAAAATGCCGATGCATATTTTGCAGAATAAGCCATGATGGGAAGATTGTAAAAACCATTTTCATCGAGCGCACTGCGAATGGCCTGCACCCGGCCGTCCATCATATCGCTGGGAGCCACCATATCAATTCCCTCTTCGGCCAGTGAAACCGACTGTTTGGCCAGCGTTTCCAGTGTCAGGTCGTTGTCAACATCTCCATCCACAATGGTTCCGCAATGACCGTGGGTGGTATATTCGCAGTTGCATACGTCGGCAATCAGGTAAAGTCCGGGCACTTCTTTTTTCAATGCACGCACTGCCTGCTGTACAATTCCGTTGTGCTGACAAGCCACCTCACCGGTTTCATCTTTCGATTCCGGGATTCCAAACAGCAACACCGACTGCACCCCCTTGCCGAACAATTCTTTGCCCTTTTCTACCAGTAAATCAACCGAAAGTTGTGAATTACCGGGCATCGACGAAATAGGGTTTTTCACTCCCTTCCCCGGGCACACAAAAAGCGGCATAATAAGATCGTTCCGGGTGAGGGTTGTTTCGCGCACCATATTCCTGATTGCAGGTGATTTGCGTAAACGCCGAAGTCTTGTTACTGGAAATTGCATAACTGTATTGTTTTGGTTTCTTATTTGTAAAAATGGATAATTGATTCAACAATTCCTTTGGCCGATGCACTGTGGGCAACTACCAGCGGTTTGATGCCTGCCTCATTTGCAGCCTGCGCTGTTATTTCACCAATGCAGGCAGCTCTGATTTTACCGGGTGGCATATCTCCTTTTCGTTCCATAAAATTATGAATTCCTGACGGGCTGGTAAAGATAAGCATATCGTAACGGTTGTTTTTTACATCCTGAAGTATTTTTTCATCGACCGTTTCAGGCGCCACTGTTTGATATACATTCAGACGGGTACACCTGGCATAATCGCTCAACTGATCCTGAATGATTGTCCGGGCCAGATTTCCAAGCGCTAACAAAATGTCGGGTTTTTCCTTTTCGTTTTTTAGATTTTGAATGAATGCTTCGGCAAAATCTTCAGCGATGATTCCGGGGTTCACAAAAGAAGCTTTGTATCCCAGCCGGTTCAATGTTTTTTCGGTTTTATTCCCGATAACAGCAATCCGGAGCGAACCCGGGAGTTTTTTGTTTCCGCCAGCCACTTTCAGGTTTTCAAAAAAATACCGCACTCCGTTGGTGCTGGTAAAAACAAGCCACTGGAAATCTTCAAGCCGGTTGAACACCTGTTTTTCCTGTTCTGATAAACGGGCCGGCTGAATTTTTATGAGCGGCATTTCAACCATTTCGGCACCGGCTTCTGCGAGCAGCCGGTTCAGTTCATCGGACTGACCCTGGGGACGTGTTGATACAAACAGCTTATTTTTCAGCGGAAAACTCATTGAGCCCTGATATTTTCAAGAATTCTTCCGGCCCCCCTGTCAAGAAGTTTTTGTGAAAGTTTTTCCCCAATGCTTTTTCCTTCGGCAATAAGTCCGGATTCCTGGTCGAGCAGATACTCTGTTCCATCAACGGATGCCACAAAGCCGGTAATGGTAATAAAGTCCCCTTCGGTTTTTGTATAACACCCCACGGGTACCTGGCAGCCCCCTTCGATGCTGCGCAAAAATCCCCGTTCAACCACGATGGTATTTTCTGTTTCCGTATGATTAATTTCGTTCAGGAAGGCATCGATTCGTGAATCCCCGCTTCTTGATTCAATGGCGATAACCCCCTGGCTGGTGGCAGGAATCATTACTTCGGGTTCAAGAATTTCCGTAATATATTCATCCATGCCAAGGCGTTGAAATCCGGTGGCAGCCATTATCATGGCATCGCAGTATCCTTCCTGCATTTTCCGGAGGCGGGTATTCACATTTCCCCGGATATCGACAATATGAAGTGCATTATTGTTGCGCAACAAACTGGCTTTTCGCCGGAGGCTTGAAGTGGCAATCGTATCGTTGGCGGTAAATTCGTGAAGCTTGCGACCATCCCGGCTAATCAGTGCATCGCGGTGTTCTCCGCGTTCCAGCACGGCGCCCAGTTTTAATCCATCGGGAAGTGTGGTTGGAAGGTCTTTGAGGCTATGAACGGCCATGTCGATTTTCCCTTCGAGCAACACTTTTTCAATTTCTTTGGTAAACAGTCCTTTGTCGCCAATTTTTGAAAGGGCTACATCCAGAATTTTATCCCCTTTTGTTTTGACAACCACAATCTCCACATTGATATCAGGAAATTTCTCAAGTAAATTTTTTTTGGTTAATTCGGCCTGAAACAAGGCAAGGTTGCTACCTCTTGTTCCTATTCTGACAATTTCTTGCATTTGCTTGTTATTCGTTGCTGATGTTAAAAAGTTCATTTACCACTTTCAGGGTATCGGTTTTTTTGCCGTTGGCGGTCATCTCTTTCAGGTTTTTTATAAATAGCCGGGTATATTTTTGGGTCATGTGTTTTGAAAAATCATGGATTGCCTGTTGGATTTCTTCTGAATCGGCCCTGTTGTATCCCGAAAGTTCTTCCTTGGAAACTTTCTGCATATTGTAGGTAATTGTTTTAATGGCAGGCCGCAAAGAACGGCTGGCTAACCATTCGCAGAAATCATTTTCGATTTCATCAATAATTTTCCTGGCAGAATCGATACTTCCTTTCCTTTTTCCCATGTTGGCATCTACAATTTCCTGTAAATCATCAATGGTGAAAAGTTGTACGGCTTCCATCTCCTCCACATTTTCCTCGATGTTGCGGGGAACGGATATATCGATATAAACCTGTGGGGTGCCTTTTCTTTCAGTTACTGATTGCTCCGCCATCTCGCGTGTTATCAGCGGCGTATTGGAGCCGGTTGCAACAATTACAATATCGTAAAGATAAAGGTGGTTGGCAACCTGGACGAACGGGAGTGGAGTGCAATTGTGCCGGGTGGCAAGTTTTTGGGCGGTCTCCTCGGTACGGTTGGTTACGGTTACTTTAGGAACCCCGTTTTTTTGAAGGCTTTGTAAAACCAGGCTCCCGGTTTCGCCTGCACCAATCAGCAGCACTCGTTTTCCCGAAAGATTATCAAAAAGATTGGCACATTTTTGTACGGCGGCACTACTTACCGATGTGGTCCCCATTTTTATTTTGGTTTCGGTGCGAACACGCTTGCTGGCTTCAAACGATTTTTGGAACAAACGCATTAAAACCGCATCGGTTAAGGCAGCTTCGGTACAAAACATATAGGCATCTTTAATTTGTCCGATAATCTGGTCTTCGCCAATTATCATCGAATCGATACCCGAGGCTACTTCAAACAAATGTTGCACCGCTTCATCATTTGCGTAACTGTAAAAAGAGTGCCAGTATTTGTTGTGAATGCCTTTAAAATGTTTCAGTGTTTTATACACCAGCTTTGCAGCCAGGTGAAATTCGTATTTGTCTTGCGAAAAATAAATTTCAGTCCGGTTACAGGTTGATAATACAACGATATCGGAAATATCGGTTTCTTTCTGTAACAGTTCCGAAAACGGAATTATTTCATCCTTCGATAATGAAAATTGTTCTCTTACTTCTATTGCTGAGGTTTTATAACTAATCCCTGTCAGGCCTATCATGATTTTGTTTTTTCTGTTGAGAAATTTCGATAAAACAATCAAAATCAACAGGATTGTGAGTTCGAATCACGCAAGAACCCGTCGGGCAGGTTCTTTATGTCCTGTTTTTAAAAATAACCGTTAAGAGACAGCTGGTGGGGGCCGGCTGAAAAGGACAGGGGAAATGCTGCAATGCCAGTCTTTTAATAAAAGTTGGGTTCCTTGCTTCAGTTTTCTTTTAAAAATAAAAACCTCATTCACCCCGGGTGGAAACTGAAAAGGGCCTGACTGATAATGAAAATTGTAAAAATTGTCGTGGCCGGTTTCAGTATAAATTTTACTGTGGTGAGATGCAACCATAATGCTTTCTTCACCCAGCTGAATTTCTCCGGAAGCCGCTTTATCTGCGCCGAATATTAAAAAAAAGGCATAAAACACCACAAATGCAATGTAGGGAATATGTGTTGTAAAAATGCCGACTGTAAACATCCTGTTCCGGTTTTGTTTTAAATTAATTTGCTAAAGTAAAAAAAATAAATCGAATTCGTGTTTCTTCATTTGATTTTGAGCCAAATCGGAAAAAACATCAATCGAAAAGTTATGATATATCAATCGGGAAATTAATCCCCCGGAAAAGATAAAACCGGAAGTGCTGATTTTATTTTCAAATAAAATTATCTTTGCCTGTGTTCCAGACTTAAACCGTTAAAGATGAGAATTTATTGGAGTTTTATTCTACTTATAATGATTTCATGTATGTCGAAAAAACGGGCGGACCTGTTAGTGACCAACGCCACAGTTTACATGGTTGATAAGGAATTTTCAAAAACAGAAAGTATTGCCGTGGTGGATGGAAAAATTGCCGCCGTTGGCTCCACCGAAAAAATACTGAAAACTTATTCTTCTGAAGTCGTCATCGATGCCGGTGGCAAGTTTGTTTATCCGGGGTTCAACGATGCCCATGCGCATTTTAACGGCTACGGCGAAAACCTGATGCAATATGCTGAATTGCGCGGTACTTCGGGGCCCGACGAGATTTATGCCATTTTGAAAGAACACCACGAAAAATTTGGCGGCGACTGGTTGTTGGGACGTGGCTGGGATCAGAACGACTGGCAAGGGACTGAATTTCCGGACAAAACCAGGCTGGACGAACTGTTCCCGGAAGTCCCGGTTTACCTTGTTCGGGTAGATGGGCACGCAGGCTGGTGCAATTCAAAAACGCTGGAACTGGCAGAGATTACTTCCGAAACAAAAACAGCAGGCGGCCAGGTGGTGGTAAAAAACGGGGAGCCAACCGGTATTTTAATCGACAACGCCATGGGACTGGTTTCCCGGCTGATTCCGCCAGTCAAACCGGAACAGCAACAACGGGGGTTGCTGGAAGCACAAAAAAACTGCTTTGCCGCCGGACTCACTTCAGTTACCGATGCCGGACTCGATAAATCAACGGTTTTGCTCATAGAAGAGATGCAAAACAACGGCGAACTGAAAATGCGCATCCATGCCATGCTGAATCCTACAGAGGAAAACATTGATTATTTTGTAAAAAAGGGACCGTCTCAAACCAACCGGCTGACTGTGAATACCGTGAAAATTTATGCCGATGGCGCCCTGGGTTCGCGGGGTGCGCTGTTGCTGGAAGATTATTCGGATGACCCCGGAAACAGCGGCATTCAGATTGAAGCGCAGGAATATTATGACCGTATTTGCCAACTTGCGCACGACAACAACTTTGCCGTGGCTACCCACTGCATTGGCGACAGCGCCAACCGACTGATGCTGGATACGTACGGGAAATTCCTGGAAGGTAAAAACGACCGCCGCTGGCGCATCGAACATGCACAGATAATCCATCCCAACGATATTCCAAAATTTGCACGTTATTCCATTGTTCCGTCGGTGCAGGCAACCCATGCCACTTCGGATATGGATTGGGCCGATGAACGACTGGGAAATGAAAGGCTGAACAACGGAGCTTACGCGTACCAAACGCTGCTGAACCAACTGGGCTGGCTGCCCAACGGCACCGATTTCCCGGTGGAACACATCGAACCGCTGTTTACGTTTTATGCATCGGTTTTTCGCACCGACCACGACGGCTGGCCCGAAGGCGGTTTCCTGATAAATGAAGCACTTTCGCGTGAACAGGCACTGCGTTCTATCACACTTTGGCCCGCAAAAGCATCGTTCGAAGAAAATGAAAAAGGCAGCCTCGAACCCGGCAAATGGGCCGATTTTGTCATCCTCGATACCGAT
>CAYRBS010000114.1:0-7534 GCA_964422335.1 uncultured Mariniphaga sp.
CGATCACCTGAAAGAATACCGGATTTTACTGAATGAACTGGAAAAGTACAATCCTGAATTGCTCGATAAACAAAGGTTCCTGGCCATTAGTAAAGCCGACATGCTCGACGAGGAGTTAATGAAAGAAATCAGCGGCGAACTGAACGATATTCCCCACCTGTTTTTCTCCTCCGTTACCGGGTTTAACGTTCAGCAATTAAAAGATAAAATCTGGCAAATTTTGAATAGTTAATGGAATTTCTGCAAAAAATACTGGAGTTTGATACGGAACTTTTTTTATACCTGAACAGTTTTCATACCGATTTCTGGGATACAATAATGCTGCTGGTTACCCGGAAAGAAACCTGGGCACCCTTTTACCTTATAATTCTGTTTTTCATTTTTAAAAATTACAGAAGCAAGTGGTGGGTGATAGTGCTTTTCCTGTCGCTGACCATTTTGCTCAGCGATCAGTTGTCGGTGCTGCTTAAAGAGACCATACAACGGTTACGGCCCGTCCATAATCCCGAAATAGAGCACCTTGTTCATAATGTGTTGCGCAAGGGTGGTTTATATGGATTTGTTTCGTCGCATGCCGCCAACACTTTTGCTGTTTTTGCCTTTACCACCCGTCTTTTCCGCAACAGGGGCTACTGGTTTTTAATGTTGTTCTGGGCAGTTATTGTTTCCTATTCCCGCATTTATTCCGGCGTTCATTTTCCGCTCGATATTTTGGGCGGAGCTGTTTTGGGCTGGCTCATCGGAATAGCTACCTACAAAATGCTTATATTTTTCGAAGTCCATTTCTTGCTGTTCCGGAATCCAAAAATTGAAACCACCCATCTTTCATCCCGGCAAATGGGGCTTGTATTTTTTGTTTTTAGCGTGCTGGCCGCCACGGCAATTATTGTAGTTTCCATTTTGCACTATTACAAATACCTGTAACATGGAACCCTCAGCCAGTGCATTTTACCACTCTAAAAAGAAAATTTATGAGGCGAGGCTGAAATCAGTTTCCCGGAAGATTCGGCTTTTTGCCTGGTACCGGTTATTCGCTTTTGTATTCATTTTTATTCCGGTAACGGTTTGGGGCTGGAATGGCTGGCTCACCGCCGGACCAGCGTTGTTTTTTACCGTACTCTTTTTCTTTTTGGTGAAAAAGAATATTCAGCTCGAAAAGCAGAAAAAAAAGTTTGAAGCATTAAAAAAAATTACCGAAGACGAACTCCTGGCTCTGGAACACCGGTTCAGTCACTTCGAAAACGGGAAGGATTTTCTGGACACCTCTCACTTCAATGCCTACGATTTGGATTTGTTTGGCGAAGGTTCTGTTTTCCAGTTCATCAATCGCACATCTACCCGGAGTGGCAGGGAAAAACTGGCCGAATGGCTTCAAAACCCGCCCCTTCAGAAAGATGAAATAGAACAACGGCAGGAAGCTATCCGCGAACTTTCGGCCATTCCCAACTGGCGGCTGCATTTTCTGGCCAATGGCCATTTGTTTAAGGAAACGCACGAACTGAACGAAGAAATCAAACAGTGGTCGGAAACAGAATTGGAATTGAACCGTCCGGGTGCCATTCGTGGGTTGGTTATTGTCATTCCTTTACTGACCATGCTGGCAGCTATTCCGGCATTCATGGGGATTTCCAATCTTTGGATTGTACTGATGGTTTTCACCCAGTGGGCAATCCTCTGGTTTTCAAGAAAAAAAGTGGCAAAGTATTATGAATTCTTTGGCCGAAAATCCAATTTGCTGGGAAAATACATACAACTGCTGGTATTTATTGAAGAAAGGGAATTTCAGGCTCCATTTCTGTTGAATTTGCAAAAAAAGGTGCGAAAACCCGACAGGGCAAGCCACATTTTCAGGCAACTGGAAAAGCTGGTGGGGCAGTTTGAATACCGCCAGAACCTTTTGATTAGCATGGTTTTAAATTCCCTGTTTTTGTGGGATCTTCGCTGCGTTTACAAATTGTGGGCCTGGCACCGCCGGAACCGGAAAAAGCTGGCTTCCTGGCTCGACGTGATTGCTGAAACCGATGCCCTGATTAGCCTGGCAAACCTGGCATATAACCAACCGGAGTTCGTTTATCCAAAAATTCATGAAGGTGGGTTTACCTTGCAGGCAACACAACTGGGGCACCCTTTGCTCCCGCCCGGCAAGCGGGTAGATAACGATCTCGCCGTCAATGGCTGGTCGAAAGTACTGATTATTACCGGTGCCAACATGGCCGGCAAAAGTACCTTCCTCCGTACTGTGGGCGTTAACCTGGTGCTGGGCCGTACCGGCGCCCCGGTTTGTGCACAGGAGTTGGATTTTACACCGGTAAAAGTTTACACCAACATGCGCACCACCGATTCGCTGCTGAAAGACGAGTCGTACTTTTTTGCCGAATTAAAGCGGCTAAAAACTGTGCTCGACCGCCTGGAAAAAGGGGAGCGGATAATTGTCATCCTCGACGAAATGCTGAAGGGTACAAATTCGGTGGATAAACTCAATGGCTCGCGCCACCTGATCCGCAAACTGATTGAGCTGAAGGCCGTGGCACTTATTGCCACCCACGATTTAAAAATCAGTGAAATGGAAGACGAATTTCCCCAAATGGTATTCAACAAATGCTTTGAGATAAAACTGGAAAACGGCGAAATGATATTCGATTACCTGTTGACCGATGGCGTGACCCAAACCATGAATGCCACTTTCCTGATGAAAAAAATGGGGATTATTTAAAATTTTTGTAAAACTTTTTTTCACCCGGAGCTCAAAGCAATCGTTGTTTTCAGGGTATCAGCGTACCAAATATGAGTCCGGACTTTTCAACCGCAATTTGTTAGTTATTGGTTTGGCTGCCCGGCAGCAGATCAACAACGATTTCGTTATATTTGTGCCAAAATTCTGGAAAAATGACTCCGAATTACGACGAAGGAACCATACGGACACTTGATTGGCAGGAACATATACGGAAACGTCCGGGTATGTACATTGGCAAACTGGGCGACGGTACTGCAGGCGATGATGGTATTTATGTTTTACTGAAAGAGGTAATGGATAACTCCGTGGATGAGTTTATGATGGGCCACGGGAAAAAAATTACCATCGATATTGAAGAAGACAGCGTGGCCATCCGCGATTTCGGACGGGGTATCCCGTTGGGTAAACTGGTGGATGTGGCCAGCAAAATGAATACCGGCGCCAAATACGATTCCAAGGTGTTTAAAAAATCGGTAGGGTTGAACGGCGTGGGTATCAAAGCCGTGAATGCGCTTTCATCCAATTTTATCATCCGCTCGGTGCGCGAGGGAGTGGGCAAAGAGATCGCATTCAACCGGGGGGTAATTTCCGGCGAGAAGGATCTGAAAGGCCTGGATGAGCCCAACGGAACGCTGGTAAAGTTTGATCCCGATCCGGAAATTTTTCAGAAATTTCACTACATCAGCGATTATGTGGTGAACATGATAAAAAACTATACTTACCTGAACGCCGGGTTGAGTGTAGAATACAACGGCGAACGGTTTTACTCCAGAAACGGGCTGCGCGACCTGCTGGAAGAAAACATCGACGATGATCCCATCTATCCGGTTATCCATTTGAAAGGCGAGGATATTGAAATTGCCATTACCCACGGGAACCGTTACGGGGAAAATTATTACTCGTTTGTGAACGGGCAGCATACTACGCAGGGGGGCACACACCTCCAGGCATTCCGGGAAGTGTATGTGAAAACCATTCGCGATTTCTACAAAAAAGAATTTGATCCTTCCGATATCCGCGCTTCCATTGTGGCTGCTGTGAGCATAAAAGTGGAAGAGCCGGTTTTTGAATCGCAGACCAAAACCAAACTCGGTTCCAAAGATATCGGGCCAAACGGGCCTTCGGTGCGGGCACATGTAGGAAATTTTTTACAGAAAGAGCTGGACAACTACCTGCACAAAAACCCCGAAACGGCAGATGTTTTGCTGAAACGCATCGTGGAATCGGAACGCGAACGCAAAGCGATTTCAGGGATTAAAAAACTGGCCAAACAACGGGCCAAAAAGGTAAGCCTTCATAATAAAAAATTGCGCGACTGCCGCATTCATTTCAACAGCAACCACGAGAAAGCCGAAGAATCGAGTATATTTATTACCGAGGGCGATTCGGCCAGCGGGTCCATTACCAAATCGCGCAACGTAAATACCCAGGCTGTTTTCAGCCTGAAAGGGAAACCGTTGAACACTTATGGCCTCACCAAAAAAGTGGTGTACGAAAACGAGGAATTCAACCTGCTGCAGGCGGCCCTGAACATTGAAGAGAGCCTGGAAGATCTGCGCTACAACCAAATAATAATTGCAACCGATGCGGACGTGGACGGAATGCACATCCGGTTGCTGCTCATCACTTTCTTCCTGCAGTTTTTTCCCGATCTCATCCGCAAAGGGCATGTTTTTATTCTGCAAACCCCGCTTTTCAGGGTGAGGAACAAACAGAAAACGTATTACTGCTATTCAGAGGAAGAACGCCGGGAAGCAAGCAGGAAACTGAAAGGCAAACCCGAAATCACCCGGTTTAAAGGACTGGGCGAAATTTCACCCGACGAGTTCAAACACTTTATTGGAAAAGATATCCGGCTCGACCCGGTGATGATGAAAAAACACGAGTCGGTAACCCAGATGCTCGAATTCTACATGGGCAAAAACACACCCGACCGGCAGGATTTTATCATTGATAATTTATATATCGAGAAAGACGAAGTAGCATAAAAGACAGGATGTCAGAAGAGAATCTAAATAACGAAAATACCGAAGAACAACCGGAAAAACCGGATGGCATTAAAGAGGAGATAATGTATTTGCCCGGGATGTACCGCGACTGGTTTCTCGATTATGCATCGTATGTTATCCTGGAGCGTGCCGTACCGTATTTGAACGACGGCCTGAAACCGGTGCAGCGCAGGATTATGCACGCCATGCGCGAAATGGACGACGGGCGGTATAACAAAGTGGCCAATATTATTGGACAAACCATGCAGTACCATCCCCACGGCGATGCGTCCATTGGCGATGCCATTGTGCAACTGGGGCAGAAAGATTTGCTTATCGATTCCCAGGGGAACTGGGGCAACCAGCTTACAGGCGACGGGGCAGCTGCTCCCCGTTACATTGAAGCACGGCTCACAAAATTTGCCCTCGAGGTGGTTTTTAATCCCAAAACAACCGAATGGAAACTGGCTTACGATGGCCGGAAAAAAGAACCGGTTACTCTTCCGGTGAAATTCCCGTTGCTGCTGGCACAAGGTGTTGATGGCATTGCTGTTGGACTGGCTTCAAAAATATTCCCGCATAATTTCAATGAACTGCTGGATGCCTGCATCGCTTATCTGAAAAACAAAGAATTTGAGCTCTTCCCCGATTTTCCGTCGGGTGGATTGGCCGATTTCAGCAAATACAACGACGGATTACGCGGGGGCTCAGTGAAAATCAGGGCAAAAGTTGAAAAACGCGACCATAAAACGTTGGCCATTACTGAAATTCCCTTCGGAAAAACCACCACTACCCTTATCGATTCTATTATTAAAGCCAACGAAAAAGGGAAAATAAAAGTTAAAAAAATTGACGACAACACGGCTGAGAATGTGGAAATTCTTATCCACCTTGCCCCGGGTGTGTCGTCCGATAAAACCATCGATGCATTGTATGCATTTACCGATTGTGAAATTTCGCTTTCGCCCAATGCCTGCATTATTGAGAATGACAAACCTCACTTTATCGGGATCCGCGAAATACTGAAACGTTCCGCCGACAGTACCCTTCAGCTTCTGAAAAAAGAGCTGGAAATACGGAAAAATGAACTGGAAGAATCCTGGCATTTCGCATCGCTCGAAAAAATATTCATTGAAGAACGGATTTATAAAGACAAAAAATTTGAGGATGCCGAAAGCATGGATCAGGCGATTGCACATACCGATAAACGCCTGGATCCCTGGAAGCCTCAGTTCAAAAGGGAAATTTCACGCGAAGATATTCTTAAACTGATGGAAATCCGTATGGCGCGCATCCTGAAATTCAATACGGACAAAGCCAACGAAATTCTCCTTTCCATTGAAGACGAGATTGAGGAAGTGGAGAACAACATCGAAAACATTGTTCCTTTTACCATTCGCTGGTTCAGCCACCTGAAGGATAAATACGGGAAAGGCCGGGTGCGGAAAACCGAAATCAGGAGCTTCGAAAATATTGTGGCTACAAAGGTGGTGGTGAAAAATGAGAAGCTCTATGTGGACCGGAAAGAAGGGTTTATGGGAATCGGGCTGAAAAAAGCTGAATATGTTTGCGATTGTTCCGATATCGATGACATCATCGTTTTCCGGCGCGATGGCACTTACTTTGTCACCAAGGTTTCCGACAAGGCATTTATCGGGAAAAACCCGTTGCATATTGCTATTTTCAAGAAAAACGACAAACGCACGATTTATAACGTGGTGTACCGCGATGGCAAAACGGGGTATTCCTACATGAAAAGATTTTCGGTTACAGGCATTACCCGCGATAAAGAATACGACGTAACCAAAGGCAACGCCGGTTCGAGGGTAACCTATTTTTCTGCCAATCCAAACGGGGAGGCCGAAGTGCTGAAGATATTGCTGAAACCCAAACCACGAATTAAAAAGCTGGCCATGGAAGTGGATATGGGCGATTTGGCCATCAAAGGGCGGCAGTCAATGGGAAATATTCTTACCAAACACGAGGTGCACAGAATTTCGCTCAAGGAAAAGGGGGTTTCTACCCTTGGCGGGCGTAAAATATGGTTCGACCCGGATGTTCTTCGCCTCAATGCCGACAACCGTGGCAAATACCTGGGCGAATTTTCGGGCGAAGACAAAATTCTGGTTGTTTACAAAAGCGGGGAGTATGAACTCTACAATTTCGACCTGAGCAACCATTTTGATACCGATATCCTTGCCATCGAAAAATTCGACAGCGGGAAAATCATTTCTGCAGTATATTATGATGCCGGGCAAAATTATTATTACCTGAAACGATTTGAAATCGATGAGGTGGAAGGCAAACGTATCCGGTTTATTGGCGATAATCCCGAGAACCGGCTGGTAAGTATTACCTGGGTGCATTATCCGCGTTTGGAAATCGAATTCGGGGGGAAACATTCAGAGAGGGAAAATGAAATTATTGAAGTGGCCGAATTTATTGGTGTAAAATCGTGGAAAGCAAAAGGGAAACGGCTGTCGAGTTACAGTATTGAAAATGTAAAAGAATTGGAACCGGTTGTAAGGGATGAGCATGATAAACCGGAAGAGGAGGAATCAGAGGGGCAGGAAAAGGAAGACTCGGATGTTCCCTTCGAAGTGAAACGTCCCGGGAAAGAGGAAGATGATCCCAACCAAATGTCGCTGTTTTAAAAATTTGAAGCGCTTGAAAGTTTGAGTTTTTGAGGGGGGTTAGAAGAGCCTGAAACAGGAAATTTTCCTGTGCAGGAGAATTGAACAATATCAGGCAATCAAACTATTGTCGAACATCATCGAACCATTTTAAATCAGTTGGTATCCCCCTTTTTCAT
>CAYRBS010000115.1:0-7493 GCA_964422335.1 uncultured Mariniphaga sp.
ACTGACGACCCCGAGATTACAAATCACGTGCTCTGGCCAACTGAGCTAATCCGGCTTATATTCAATATTTCAAATTTGTTTGCCTTCTCTATCCAACTGACGACCCCGATCCGCCAACTGGCGGAACGTGCTCTGGCCAACTGAGCTAATCCGGCTTATATTCAATACTTCAAATTTGTTAGCCTTCATTATCCAACTGACGACCCCGATCCGCCAACCGGCGGAACGTGCTCTGGCCAACTGAGCTAATCCGGCTTATATTTTTACCGATATTCGGATTTGCTATAATCCATCTAATCCAGTATCATCAGAACGTTTGCTGTTTTAAAACAGCGGCGCAAAGTAAAGAATTAATTTTTTATTCTGCAAGCCTTTTTTTAATCTTTCAACAGCTTTTTTTTCTTTCAAAAAAAGTGGGTAAGCTACCTGTGTCGCACCGCTACAACCGCCTACCCTTGCTGCCTTCCGACCCTGGGGGAATTCAGCAGGAGCTGGTCGCACAGGACTTACCCGGGTGCAAAAGTAGGAAATTTTGGCTTACCCGCAAACATAACTGCATTGATTCAACTGATTTTTTTCTGCCCCCTGCATTTCATCCGGTCCCGTTTGTAAAAAAAGGATCAAAAAAATAAGCCTATATTTGTGGCTGCTTTACCTTTAAAATCAAATATAATGGAACAAAAAACAGAATCAGCCTTAAAATCATCTCTTACCTACGGCCTTTATCTGGGGGTAGCCCTTATCCTCGTTTCTGTTTTATATTATGCCACGGGCAATGCATTTGCCGACTCGGCCCAATGGTTAAACTACGGGGTAATAATTGCCGGTATTATTATGGTACAACTCCACTACCGCAAATCGCTCGGCGAGGTAATGACTTACAGCCAGGCGCTTGGAATCGGAGTGCTTACCATGCTTTTTGCTTCGGTTATCACCGGTTTTTTCACCTATTTGCTTTACGCGGTTATCGACCCGTCGCTGCAGGAAGAATTCCGGCGTTCCATCGAAGAGCAGGTGGTACAGCAGGGAAATGTTCCCGAAGATCAGATTGACCTCGCTATTGATATGGCCACAAAACTTCAAAAACCCTCCATCATGTTTGTAATGAATATTTTTGGCGGGGCGTTAACCGGTCTGATTGTCTCGCTCGCTACTTCCTTTTTCACCCGGAAAAAAGCGGAAGAACATTTTCCTGAATAACAATAAATAACTGAAAGTATGGATATTTCCGTAATTGTCCCGTTATATAATGAAGAAGAATCGCTGCCCGAGCTGGTAAAATGGATTAAAAAGGTGATGGACCAGCACCAATTTTCGTACGAGATTGTGATGGTGGACGACGGGAGCAAAGATAACTCGTGGCCGGTAGTGCAAAACCTGCAAAAAGAATTCCCGAACATCAAGGGGATAAAATTCAGGCGAAACTATGGAAAATCGGCTGCCCTTTACTGCGGTTTCGATTTGGCAAGGGGCGATGTGGTGGTTACCATGGATGCCGACTTACAGGACAGTCCGGATGAAATCCCGGAACTTTTCAGGATGATAAAAGAGGAGGGCTACGACCTCGTGTCGGGATGGAAAAAGAAACGTCGCGACCCGGTGCTGACCAAAAATATTCCCAGCAAATTTTACAACTGGACCGTGCGCCGGATGACCGGCATAAAATTGCACGATATGAATTGCGGGCTGAAAGCTTACCGTAAAAATGTGGTGAAAAGTATTGAAGTTTATGGCGATATGCACCGTTTTATTCCGGTGCTGGCAAAGTGGGCCGGTTACAATAACATTGGCGAAAAAGTGGTTCAGCACAGCGAACGAAAATACGGCGTAACAAAATTCGGACTGGAACGGTTCATCCGCGGCCCGCTCGACTTGCTTTCTGTTATGTTTATTTCGCGGTTTGTAAAACGCCCCATGCACTTTTTCGGGGTACTGGGAATACTGATGATTATTGTAGGGCTGGCAGCAGCTATCTGGCTGGGGGTCGAAAAAATTATTCAACTCAGGCACGGAATATCCGGCAACCTGGTTACCGACAGCCCCTATTTTTACATCGCATTGACTTCCATGATTATCGGGGCGCAATTTTTCCTGGCCGGGTTTCTTGGCGAACTGGTTTCCCGCAGCTCCAGCGACCGCAACAAATACCAGATTGATGAAAAAACATTTGAGTGATTAAAACCTGAATTTACTATCTTCATCTTCCAAAATACCGCCCACTGCCAAACGGTACTCCGAAATCATATTCTCCATAATTTTCGCCACCGGAAGCACTTCGTTTATTTGTGCCGAAACCTGCCCGATTTCCAACTCTCCGTTTTCCAGGTCGCCCTCGAACATGCCTCTTTTCGCCCTTCCTTTTCCCAGCAATTGTTGCAGTTCCTCAGCCGGGGCACCGCGTGTTTCAGCTTCATTCACCTGTTCAAAAAAAGCATTCTTCACCAACCGCACCGGCGCCAGCTTTTTCAGGGCCAGCCGGGTTCCTCCCTCGCCCAGCTTTGCAATGTGCTGCTTGAAGGCCTCGTGGGCCGATGATTCTTCTGAAATGGCAAACCGGGAACCTACCTGCACCCCATCAGCGCCCAGTATCATAGCCGCCAGCATGGAATGTCCGGTAGCAATTCCGCCGGCTGCAAGCAACGGCAAACCGGTAGCTTTTCTCACTGATGGAATTAAAGTAAATGTGGTGGTTTCTTCGCGTCCGTTATGCCCTCCGGCTTCAAATCCCTCGGCAACAATGGCATCCACACCGGCAGCTTCACTTTTTTCAGCAAAAACCGAACTTGAAACCACATGTGCCACTTTAATTCCCCTGTCTTTTAGCCAGCCGGTCCATTTTTTCGGACTGCCTGCCGATGTAAAAACCACCGGCACTTCTTGCCGGGCGATTATTGCCATAATTTTTTCTGTTTCGGGATAAAGGAGCGGCACATTCACCCCAAACGTATTTTGGGTAGCCATTTTGGTTTTTCGAATGTGTTCTTCCAGCGTTTCAGGATGCATTGAACCGGCGCCAATCAATCCCAACCCTCCGCAATTGCTCACTGCCGAGGCCATTCGCCAGCCCGAACACCAAACCATTCCTGCCTGAATTACAGGATATTTTATATTGAATAACTCACAAATTCTGTTCATCTGAATTTCGATATTAAAAGGGAAAAAGGCAGAAGATTAAGCCGGCTTACTTAAAGTTTCTTCAAGCAGGGAAATCAGAACCTCTTTTGAGACCCGCCGCTTAATTTCGCCCTCACTGGCAAACGAAACCGATCCTCTCTCCTCGGACACAATAATGGTCACTGCATCGGTACTTTCGGTAATTCCAATGGCAGCACGGTGTCTTAAACCCAGGCTTTTATCCACGTCACGCTGGGTGAGTGGCAAAATACAACCGGCAGCAACTATTTTGTTTCCTTTGATTATCAGAGCGCCATCGTGGAGAGGTGTGTTTTTAAAAAAAACAGTGCGGATGAGTGATGAAGAAATTTGCGCATTCAGCATTTCTCCCGTATTAATTTGCTCGTTCAGTTCCGAACTTCCGGCAATTACAATTAACGCACCCGTTTTCGATTTTGAAAGTGAAAAACAGGCCTCTGCCAAAATCTCGGCCTTTTCTTCATCGATACTTTTCTCTTTGTCGGTACTGAAAAGTTTATCGAGCGACAATACCCGGTTCACATTGTAGTTTGTCCCGATAAAAACGAGAAATTTCCTGATTTCAGGGTGAAAAACAACGATTAACGCCAATACACCAACGCCAATAAACTGCCCCATAATGGAACCGAGCAATTCCATATTTAATGCCCGCACCACCAGCCAAAACAGGTAAAGCGAAAATAATCCAATCACAATATTGAAAGCTACCGTACCTTTAATGAGCCGGTAAAGCTGATACAGCAGAAAAGCCACCAGCAGTACATCGAGGATATCAAGAAAGCGTATGGTAATAAAAGCGGGCATCACTTCGCGGTGGTCTTTAATGCCTCAAAAATGGTAATCGCCTCAAAAGCCTCTTTTACATCGTGTACCCTTAAAATGTCAGCTCCTCCCATCAGTGCCAGCATGTTGGCCACCGATGTGCCGTTGAGACATTCCTCGGGAGAGGTACCCAGCAATTTCCATATCATCGATTTACGGCTCAGTCCGGCCATTACCGGAAGCTGAAAAACCTTAAACGAATCAAGACGGTTTAATAAATCGTAATTGTGCTGCATGTTTTTGCCGAAACCAAATCCCGGGTCAATAATTACATCGTCCACCCCCATTTTAGACAATAGTTTTACCCGTTCGCTAAAAAAAGAAGAAATATCGCGCACTACATCATCGTATTGTGGATTATCCTGCATGATGCGCGGGGTGCCCTGTATATGGCATAAAATATAAGGAACCTCCAGCCGGGCAACGGTTTCAAACATTTTGGAATCCATTGTCCCGCCCGAAATGTCGTTTACAACAACCGTCCCAACCTCGTCAATCACCCGCTGCGCTACCCACGACCTGAAAGTATCGATAGACAGCGGAATGTCGGGATAATTTTTGCGGATGGCCTTAACTGCCGGCATTAACCTGGACAATTCAATTTTGGTGGAAATCGTTGGTGCGCCTGGCTGGGTAGATACGGCGCCCACATCGATTATGGTTGCTCCTTCATCAATCATTTCCCCCACTGCAGCAAGCAATACATTCTGATCCTCCATCTTTCCGCCATCGTAAAAGGAGTCGGGTGTTACGTTTACAACACCCATTACTGCCGGCACCGTAAAATCAATCAATTCACCGTCCAAATTGATCGAATTTTTCCGTTTGAGGAATTTTCCGGCCGATTGGGTAATCAGCATAGACCTTAAAATTTTATGGTTAAAAAATTCTGTTTTCACAAATGTATAACAAAACCCCTCAAATTCCTCAATTTTTAATATTTTTATGCCTCTTATTAAAAATGGTATGGAAAAAACAAACCAACAATACGATCAGGTAATTGGTACCTGCCGCTCCCTTTTCATGAAAAAAATGAAAGATTACGGTACCGCCTGGCGGATTCTGCGCCCGATTTCAATTACCGATCAAATTTACATAAAAGCCCGGCGTATCAGAAGCATTGAAGAAAAAGGCATAGCAAAAGTAAACGAGGGGATTCGCCCCGAATTTATTGGGATAATCAACTATGCCATTATGGGGCTGATACAGCTGGAACTGGATCCTTCGGAGTGTGAAATTAGTCAGGAAAAAACACTGGAACTTTACAGCCGGTATTTCCAAAAAGCCAAATCGCTGATGCAGGACAAAAACCACGATTACGGCGAGGCCTGGAGAAAAATGCGGATTAGTTCCTATACCGATTTAATTTTGATGAAGCTAAAAAGGACCAAACAAATAGAAGATAACCAGGGCAAAACAACGGTTTCGGAAGGAATAGACGCCAATTACCTCGATATTATCAACTATGCTGCTTTTGCCCTGATAAAAATTGATTTTCCAGACGAAGATTAAACAATAAATATGAAAGTTCTAAAACTCGTTGCCCGGATACTGGTAGGTATAACATTTATATTTTCAGGATTTGTAAAAGGAATCGACCCATGGGGGTCGGCTTATAAATTTTCCGATTATTTTATGGCCATGAACCTGGAGTGGCTGCAATGGGCAGCATTTCCCCTGGGGATTTTGCTTTCTTTCGCCGAATTTGCCATCGGGGTGGCCTTGCTGTTTAATACTTTCCTTCGCTTTTTTTCGTGGCTGGCGCTGCTGTTTATGGTATTCTTTACAGGGCTCACATTATGGATTTCCATTGAAAACCCGGTAACCGACTGCGGATGTTTTGGCGATGCACTTGTAATTTCCAACTGGGAAACTTTTTACAAAAATGTAGTACTGTTGTTGCTCACAATCATCATTTTCCGGTTCAGGAACGACAAGAAAAAACAATCGGGAAAAAAAGTTTCATACGTACTAAGCAGCCTGTCGGTAGTCGTATATTTCATTTTCGTTGTTTATTCCTACAACCATTTGCCGGTTTTCGATTTCAGGCCCTACAAAGTGGGGGTCAATATTCCGGAAGCCATGGCGTTCCCGGAAGATGCACAGCAAGACGAGTATGAAAGCATTTTTTACTACAAGAACAAAAATTCCGGGGAGGTGGAACAATTTACCGAAGAAAACTACCCGTGGCAGGACACGCTTAACTGGGAATTTCACGACATGGAGTCGATCCTCGTTGAGGAAGGGTACGAACCTCCCATTCACGATTTTACCATTGAAACACCCGAAGGCGATAATATCATCGACTTTTTTCTGTACGACGAAAACTATGTGTTTATGCTGGTTGCATACGATTTAAACAAAACCAGCACCCAGCCTCAGGAGAAAATCAATTCCCTCGCCGAATGGGCAATTGGACAGGACATGCAATTTATTGCGCTTACTTCGTCGCTGCCGGAAGATTCGGAAGCATTCGCCCGGGAGCACGATGCGCCTTACGAGTTTTTCAACTGCGATGAAATTACCCTGAAAACCATCATCCGCTCCAATCCGGGCCTGATGGTAATAAAAGACGGAACCATTGTAGCCAAATACCATTATAACGATATTCCCACGCCGGAAGAATTTGAGCAGGAAATCATCAATAAATAGTTAATTATAAACACCCTCCGGGGAGGTAACCTGAAAATCCGGCAGAAGCTGTTAATTTTGTAGAAGAAAATTAATAATCGTAATAAACTAAAAATCAGAAAAATGAGAAAGAAAATAGTTGCAGGAAACTGGAAATGCAATACCAATTTGCAGGAAGGCGTTCAACTGGCAAAAGAAGTAAATGAATTGGTAGCCAAAGAAGGCGCCGATGATGTTGTTGTGGTGTTGGGAACTCCGTTTACCCACCTTACCAAAGTGGTTGAAACGGTTGATACCGGCAGAATCGGTGTTTCAGCCCAAAACTGTGCTGCCGAACCCAAAGGGGCTTTTACCGGCGAAGTTTCAGCCGAAATGGTAAAATCAACCGGTGCTGAATACGTTATCCTCGGCCATTCCGAAAGACGCGAATATTACGGCGAAACCAGCGAAACCCTGAACAAGAAGGTAGCCCTTGCCCTCGAAAATGGCCTGACACCTATTTACTGTTGCGGCGAACCGCTGGAAGTGCGCGAAGCTGAATCACAAAACGACTTTGTAAAAAAACAGTTGGAAGAAACCATTTTCCAGTTGTCACCGGCTGATTTCAAAAAGCTGGTAATTGCCTACGAACCCATCTGGGCCATCGGTACCGGCAAAACAGCCTCTTCTGACCAGGCCCAGGAAATTCATGCTTTTATCCGTTCCATAATTGCTGAAAAATTTGGCAAAGAAGTAGCAGAAGAAACTTCCATTCTATACGGCGGAAGCTGCAAACCCAGCAATGCCAAAGAATTGTTTGCCAATAAAGACGTAGATGGCGGACTGATTGGCGGTGCTTCCCTGAAAGCCGAAGATTTCCTCGGTATCATCAATGGATTTTAAAAGAA
>CAYRBS010000116.1:0-7440 GCA_964422335.1 uncultured Mariniphaga sp.
CAAATGAAGTAAGCAAAATAATTAGCGAAAAAACACAACAAATCAAACAAAGCCTGTCTGGCTTATTATAACTTAAGTGCGATAAGCAGAAAAAAATAGTTTTTAAACAGGTCATTCTCTGGTTGTTTTTTCGCTCCAGAGTTTTATATTTGTAGTAAAATATACTTTTATTCATCTTAAACCTGATAAAATGAACTTCAAAAAATTATTACTTCCCGGTTTTTTATTCGTAGCCCTGTTTTCAACTGCACAAAACAAAATTGTAGTGAACACCGATCTCGGTAAAGAAAAAATCAGCCGGCACATTTACGGCCATTTTTCGGAACACCTCGGCCGCTGTATTTACGGCGGATACTGGGTGGGTGAAGATTCGGACATTCCCAACACCAACGGAATCCGTAACGATGTGGTGGATGCCTTGATTGAAATGGGAATTCCCAACCTGCGCTGGCCCGGTGGTTGTTTTGCCGATGAATACCACTGGAAAGACGGCATCGGTCCGCGTGACGAGCGCCCAACCATGATTAACACACACTGGGGCGGGGTGACTGAAAACAACCATTTTGGCACCCACGAATTTTTGGAACTCTGCAACCAGTTGGGCACCGAACCGGTTATTTGCGGAAACCTGGGCAGCGGAACAGTGCAGGAAATGTCGCAGTGGGTGGAATACATCAATTCGGATAACATCAGCCCCATGACCGACCTGCGCAAAGAAAACGGCCGTGAAGAACCCTGGGGCGTAAAATACTGGGGTGTAGGCAATGAAAACTGGGGATGCGGCGGAAACATGACAGCGGAGTATTATGCCAATGAAATGCGCCGCTATTCAACCTACACCAAAAATTACGGCGACAACCGCCTCTATCGTGTTGCATGCGGACCCAACGGGGCCGATTACCACTGGATGGAAACGCTCATGAAAAACGGGAACCCCGGCCGGAGTTTCCAGGGAATTTCGCTGCATTACTACACAGTGGCCCACAACTGGTCGAACAAAGGCTCTGCAACTGATTTCGACGAAAGCGATTACTTTTTAACCATGAGCAAAACCCTGTTTATGGATGAATTGCTGGAAAAACACATCAATATTATGGACAGGTACGATCCCCAAAACAGAGTAGGTTTGATAGTGGACGAATGGGGCAACTGGCACGATGCGGAACCCGGTACAAACCCCGGTTTCCTGTACCAGCAAAACACCCTGCGCGACGCCATGGTTGCTGCCGTAAACCTCGACCTTTTCAATAAATATTCCCGCCGGGTAAAAATGGCCAACATTGCCCAAACCGTGAATGTACTGCAAGCCATGATTTTGACAAAGGATGATGAAATCGTAAAAACCCCTTCGTATTATGTGTTCAAAATGTACAAGGTGCACCACGACGGAACACTGCTGCCTTCCGAAGTTGAATCGGAAAATTACGAATACAACGGCGAACAGATTCCGGCTGTTTCCACTTCAGCATCCCGATCGGACGATGGAAAAATTCACCTAACCATCAGCAACCTGAACCCCAACAAAGCAGTAAATATTTCCTGCGAATTACGCGGAATGGAAAAAGTGGCTTTCGACAGCGGAGAAGTAATTACCGCCGAAGAGGTAAATTCTTACAACGATTTTGGCAAAGACGAAGAAGTTACCCCGGCCAGTTTTAACGATGCAGAAGTGGACGGGAACACGTTGAACGTAACCCTTCCGTCGAAATCGATAGTAATGCTTGAATTGAAATAAATTCAGAAATCCTGTATCCGTTTTGCCAAAACTTTTTGGTAGGATTGGATCATTTGCATGTTTTTTTTGCTGCGGTGTTTTTGTGCAAGGTCGAAAGCGGCAACCAGCCATTTTTGGGCGGATGGGATATCGTCTTTCATTTCATGGGCGAGCGCCAGGTTATACCGTGCGAGAATGGCCATTTTGCCGTTTTTTTCCTCCGCATACCGTCTCCAAAGCGCGATGGCACGGTCCCATTTACCTTCTTCAAAATAATAAGCAGCCTCCGAAAAATCGGGCAAAGGGGGCACAGAATATATCCGGTCCACGGTTTGCCACGAACCATAAAACCTTTTGGCGTAATTTTCCCCGGCCAGGGCCGAAGCCAGTTGTAAAGCAGTTAACCTTGGCGGCAGAGGGTTGCTCTCCCGGTAATCCCCCTCATCGCCGTAACCATTCCAGAATACTGTATCGACCATGGTTTTACGCTCCACCCGTTTCTTCTCAACCGGGTCGTATATGCCCCAAACTGCTACGGAAACGACTTCGATTGCTTCAGGTGTTTCAGTGCTTGCGGGATACAGCGAAAAAAAACCGGAATATGTTTCAAGTGAGATTAGCAAATCAACGTTGGCAGCTTCGGTAATTTGTTCAATCAAATCACCCTGGATATCGGGTAATTGGTTGTCAGTGTGCCTCTCAAAAGTGTGGTAGGGAAAAATTTGTACCTCACGAATGTTACTGTTGAATTTCAGGTTGGTTGCCGCCTCTTCCAGACAAGCATTTACGAGGATGCTGTCGAGGTTCCCGGGGTCGTTTTTTGCCCTTACGAGCTGGTTATTATCTTTAAAATAATGCAGAAGCGTATCGTCCGGGTATTTAAAGTTACGGTAAACCAATGCAACATTTGTGGCTTCGGGCGAAATTTCAACCTCCCCCGGATCATAAACTTCGATGGGATATTCCCTGTAAACCGTGCAGGAAAAGAACAGTCCCAAGAGAAGCAATGCCGTAAGAAGACGAAGGATCATTCCGCTTTCTTTAATTGGTTTTCCCTTCTTTGCAGAATCCGAAGGTATTCGTAAGTTAACGGGCGGTACATGGTATTATACGATTTCAAAGCCCAGTCGATAGCCGCGTTCAAATTGCCAAGTATTTCATAACCCAGGGCAATATTGAGCTGGGCTTTACTTTTCAACGATTTCGAACCTGATTCGGCAACTTTTTCCCACCGGGCAATGGCTTCCTCCCAGTTGCCATTGGCAGCAAACTGGCTGGCTTGTCGCATGCCGGCATTACCCCTGGCAAAATATTTCCTCCTTTCGGAGTACCACTGCACCGCAATCTGGTCCGAAAGCTCAAGGGCAATAACAATACCCGCTTCTGTGAGCCCTTTTTTTACCGGTGGAAACCGCTCAAACAGTTTCCGGGTAGAAACGTCCATATCTTCCCAATAGAGGGTATCGCGCAGAAATTCGCGTAACACAATCTCTTCTTCTACCGGATCATAAATCCTGAAAAGGGCTTCGTAACTAACTTGCATGTCAGCCGTTGCAGCAGAATAAAAGCCATTGCGGGAGGGATCGAAAAAGGATTCATGATCGTATTTGGTATGCACCTCTGTTTTCAGGTGATCGAGCGACAAAACAGCATTGGTTTCATAAGTATCGCACAAGCGGTTTACCTCATCCCACGATAACTGCAACCCGGTGAACGAACGCCGCTCGGGTTCAATAAAACGTTCTTCGGGAATAACATAGTCGTACCTGCCCGATTCGTAAAGCAGTTCACCCAGCGCCATCAAAGTGGTGTCGACCATTTGCAGGTCGCGAATGGTGGTATCGAGATTAAACTGACTTTCGTAAAAAATCTTCTGAAGCGAGTCAGCATGAAGATCGGTATATCTTGAATCAACTGCCTGGGTAACCAGGGTCAGGCTCTGAATGGAAGGGGGAAGCTCTTTTTCCGAAGGGTACGGAATGTCAACAAGCAGGGTATTGGTTGAAACACAAGAGAATGCCATTGTGCCTGTCAGCAACAATACAGCGTAATTCCAGACTTTTTTTATTGAATGTTTCATACCCCTTTCATTTTTAGTAAATTCCCCAGTATTTTCTCAAAAACCATTCCACACTTAACAATAATAACAAAACAAAAAACAGCCAACGCAGGTTTAACAGCTCACTCACCATCTCCCGGAAAAAACTATTGGGTTTTAAAGTGTTACTATTCTCAAGTTCGTTTATAAGCTGGTCTGCCTGGCCGGGGAGGTAAAAAGCCCCGCCGCTTTGAGATGCCAGTTGAAACAATACCCGGTGGTTAGCCTGCGTAATAACATTTTCAAGATCAACAGCGGTAACTGTAAAACGGCCTTCTTCGGAATAAGTTTCATCGCCAATGGTTACCTGGGCAAAAAAGTTGTAATCGCCTACCGGCAGGTTACCGGCATTCAGGTAATAAGCGTCGCCCTGCACATCGAATGTAAAATCCAGTTTATCCCCTTGTTCATCTTCAATCTCCATAACCACTTCTTCCGAAGTTATCCGTTCAAAGGCATCATTATACACCTCGGCTGTAAAAACCACATCGTCAATTTCATTGTACACTGCTTCGAAATCAACAATAAAATTATCTTCGTTTTCACGCAGCGCAAGGTATTGCACCAACTGATCCACCATTTCATTAAACTGGTCGTGGTTTTGTTCGCGGAAATAATTGTTCAGCCTCCACTTCCAAAGGCCCTCGCCAAAAATAAAACCTGTTTTTCTTCCGTTCCGCACACCGGTAGCTAAAAGGGGTTTATCCGTTTCAATATTTTTAATTTTCTGAAAAAGCAACGTTGAAAATTCATTCTCAAGCTGGTAGTTGGCAAATGGTACCTGTAACGGAGGAAATTTTGGCAATATTTCCCTGAAATCTTCACTCAAGGTAAAAGTACTGTAGGCAGGGTTGATTGCGGCCTGTGCTTCTTCGGCCGAACCTGCCATCGGTTCTATTTCAATGCCCGGGGAAAGTGCATTTAACTGGGGGATAAATGTTTTGTTCCCTACAATAAAAAGCAGCGGAACCCTTCGGTTTTCATCGCTTTCTGTTATACCGGCCATTGCTTTTCCGGAAGTTGGCAGCTGGTTTAAAATAACCAGGTTAAAATCAGAGAAGTTCGACGGGTACGGTTCTTCAGTAAATAAAGTTACTTCGTAAGAATCCTGCTGTTCAAGCGTGTTTTTTATGGCGCCGCCATCGGGATGGGGTCCATCGGAAAGTATCAGTACTTTTTGCTTATTTTCCAGCACATTGACCACAAAACCTGCTGTATTGTTCTTCTGATTTCGCTCATTGCCGGCCACCTCAATTTCCACATCGAAATGTTTCAGGCCGGGGTCTCCCGCCTCGAGTGTGAATTCTTCCGTAGTGAAGTAATCATCATTGGCCGGATCGATTATCGTCTCTGCCAGGTCAGTGCCCTCGTGACTCACCGAAAGCCTGAGCCGGGTTCCTTTCAGTTTTGAAAAATAAGCATCTATTTCCACCGGAAACCGGTTCCCCGAAAAAGAAGTACGGTTAACCCGGATGTTTTGTATGCGGGCATCGGTAACTTCCGTGGTATCGCCCAATCCAACAGAGTAAACAGGAAAAGGAATATCATCCAGCATATTGACGGGATTTTTCCCCTGGTTGTAAATCCCGTCGCCAACAATTACCATGGCGCCAATATTTTCATTGAAATGGTTGCTGGTAACAGAGGCCATTAAATTGCTGTAGTCCGATTTTTTCTCCGTGTAATCAATATTTTGCGCCAGTTCAGCTTCTTCCCCGAATGTGTATTGAACGACATTGTAATTATTCCCAAGCTCACCGGAAAACATACTTCTCAATTCATTCATTTCACCGGCTACCTTTAACGAATCGCCGGTTGATACAACCGATGCCGAGTTATCCCATGCCGCAATAATTACCGGGTTTTGAACCATTTTTTTAAGGGTCTTGATAAACGGCGACAACAGCATAAAAGCAATCAAAAAAAACGATAAAAACCTTAATGCCGCCAAACTCCTTACCTGCCCTATTGTAAGCTCACTGTTTTCTTTGTTCCTGAAATAGAGCAACACCACCACTGCAACAGCCGCCAAAAGTGCTGCTACCAAAAAAACAAACCAATATTCTACTCCAAATGAAATCAATCGAACTCCCTTTTTATTATGTGCCGTAAATATACACAACTCCTTTTTAAAATGCCGAATAATGCATGTTATTACTACCTTACATGAAAAAAAGAAAGGAATTTTTTAAATGAACTGCCTGTGTATTCTGCTTTAAAAAAGGAAGGAATAAATCAGCTTATGAATACAGCCTGACAAGACTTACCTGTTCTTTCGTTTTTTTGCGATTACTCCACCTTACCAGCACCGAGGGCAAAAACGAAAGGGAAATTCCAATCAGAAATATCAACAATAACTGAAGGGTTACATTATGCAAAACAGAATTTAACAACAATGCAACTCCAACGATGAGAATATTAAATAAAATAACTATCAGGGTAACCTTAAAATGGCTGGGACAAAGTTGGAGTATCCTGTGATGAATGTGGTTTGTATCGGCTGCAAACGGCGACTTCCCACTTAAAAGCCGGATAGTTATCACCCGTAAAGTATCAATTAACGGAACGATGATTATGGCAAAAGAAACAGCCGGTGCAGCGCCAATGGCATACGGAACATTTTTTATGATATTGAATTCATTGAACTTAATGGCAAGGGTTGAAACGACCAGTCCAATTACCAATGAGCCGGTATCACCCATAAAAAGTTTGTTTTTATTGCCAAAAACATTGTACAGGAAAAACCCAGCCAGGCTTCCCGCAAGGGCAAACGACATAATCGCAAATTGAATTTGCCCGGCAAGATAAAACCAAACACCAAACACAAATGAAGCAAAAATAGAAAGCCCTGAAGCAAGTCCGTCAATTCCGTCGATGAGGTTAAAAGCGTTGACTATGGTTAACATGGCAAACAACGAAAGAAATACACTGGAGGCATAGTGGATTTCATAAATACCGAACAGACCATGCAGGTTGGTAAGTTGTACATTTCCAAGGGTTATGAGCAAAATAACGGCAAATACCTGCACTACAAATTTTTTTCGGGCCGAAATGTTCATCAGGTCGTCTTTTAGCCCGATAAAAAACATAAGGATAACTGCAGCAATAATGTATTTGAGCGAATCGAAACTATAACCATCGGTAGAAATAATGGTACTCAACACAAAACCAAGAAAAATTCCTACGCCCCCCAGCGGCGGGACGACTTGTTTATGAATTTTTCGATCGCCAACAGGATCAAATAATTTTTTTGCTCGCGCAACACGCAATATGGAAGGAGTCGCAATAATTACGATACAAAATCCAAGCGTAAAAGCCAGTAAGTTAAGAAAGAGTTCGGAAAATAACATTAATCTAAATGTTTTCTGTTTTCAAAAATATCAACTTCAAATTCCATGGCAAAATTATTTCAACCTTTTTTTACAAAAGTTTGATTATGCCGGCAAATCACAGTTGCCAATCCAATAAAATTAAAAAACGAATCTTCAAAAGCGTCTTCTAAATACAATCCTTTATTCCTGATTTAATGGAAAAACGTTGCAAGATCGGAAATAGTCCGGGAATACAAGCATTTTTTTGTAAATTTTTGTTAACATCTTTTTCATTCTTTTCACAAATCAGAAAATTC
>CAYRBS010000117.1:0-2023 GCA_964422335.1 uncultured Mariniphaga sp.
TTTACTTCGTCTAATTTTTTCACTGCTTCGAGCAGGGTGTCCACTGCTTCATCGGGAATGATGGTCAGAACGGCGGAGTTCATCTCGGGCCAGGTGTGGGTTCCCATCCGGGGCTCACCCGTTTCGCTGCCCCGGCCTTTCACCTCGCTAAACCAGGTGTAACCCCTGATGTTTAACTTGTCTAACATGTATTCCACGCGTTCGGTATTCGCCTGGTTGAATATTGTCATTACTGCTTTCATCTCATTAATTATTTTGGTTCAATGCCTTCCATAAACCGGAATTGTTTTATAACGCCTTTCTTTTTGTTCCGTTCGCCATGGTGTGCCAGCAGGCCGTACATTACCGGAACGATAACCATGGTTACCAGGGTGGAAAATACCAACCCGCCGATAACGGTGATACCCATTGGGCGCCAAATTTCGGCACCTTCGCCCGTACTCAGCGCCAGCGGCATCATCCCCAGAATAGTGGTGGTTGCCGTCATGAGTACCGGGCGTAATCTCGATTTCCCGGAAACGGCAATGGCCTCGTACAAATCCAGTCCGCGGTCGCGCATCAGGTTGGTGAAGTCGATGAGTACAATACCGTTTTTCACAACAATACCGATGAGCAGTACGGCCCCCAATGCAGCCACAAGGCTCAGGGTGGTTCCTGTAATGAACAACGCCAGAATTACCCCGGTAAAAGCAAACGGAATGGAGAACATGATGACGAATGGCATGGTAAACGATTCGAACTGCGAGGCCATGACAATAAATACCAGGATTAAACTGATAACCATCAACAGCCCCAAATCCATAAACGATTCCTGTTGGTCCTCGTAGGCACCGCCCACATTCAGCATTACATCCCGCGGGACGGATACATCGTCAATTTCTGCATTAATAAGGCTTGCCAGGTCGCCCAGTGCAATTCTGTCGGGTTTGGCCGAAACGGTTACAATGCGCTCCCGGCGTTTGTGTTCTATGTTTGGCGGCGACCAATATTCCTTTATTTCGCCCAGTTCCTTTAGTTTAATACGGTTGCCGGCGTTGGTAACAATGGAGAGTTCCTCCATTTCGGATATGGAATTGCGAAATTCTTCTTTTAACCTCACGCGGATATCATATTCTTCCCCTTCTTCTTTAAACTGGGAGGCCACCATACCACTCACCCTGTTTCGGATGGTGGTGGAAACCTGCGAGGTGGTAAGTCCATGCAATGCAAGTTTGTCGCGGTCAAGCACAAACTGCAGCTCCGGCTTGTCGTTTTTACGGCTCACCTGAACATCAATAGCGCCGGGGATTGCTTCCACTCTTTTACGGATATCTTCGGCAACCACATTGGTTTCATCAAAATCGTAGCCGTACACTTCCACATCCACGGTATTTGAAGTACCTCCCAGGCCCTCGCTGGCCGTTTCAACATTAAAATTGATTACTTCGGGCAACGCGGCAATTTCTTCCCGCAGCCCGTCGGCAACATCCCAGACCGATTTTTCGCGATCTTCAATGGGCACAAGGCGCATCATAAAGTTTATCATGTTGGAACCGGTGGTCGTGAAGAGTGAAAACATGCTTCCTTCATCGTCAGACCCCGAAGAAGCGGCCATAATTTCCACCTCGGGAAATTTTTCCTGAATAACATTTTCCAGGTAGCGGGTGGTTTTAATGGTTTCTTCCACCCGGGTCCCGGTTTGAAGTTCAATCTCGGCTGTGATACGGCTTTCGTCCGATTCGGGCATAAAGTCGGTACCGATAAACTGGAAAAGAAAGATTGATCCTGCAAAGATGGCAAGTGCCGTGAGCAGGGTAATCAATTTGTGTCGCAAGGCCCACCGGAGTGTTGCTTCGTAAAAGTTATCGAGTCGCCCCAGGCCCTTTTCAATGGTGTTGGAGTAACTCATGCGGGAAGCTTTTTTCTTCCGGGCACGCAGCTTCAGGAATTTCGACGACAACATGGGGGTGATTGAAATAGCAGCGAGGGTTGAAGTTACCACGGTTATGGTAACAATCCAGCCCAGCTGGTTAAAAATAACCCC
>CAYRBS010000117.1:2123-7376 GCA_964422335.1 uncultured Mariniphaga sp.
TTCATGGTGTTGGCCCCCGATTGTTTCATCACGAACATGCGCAGGCCGGTTTCCCCGTTGATTTTTTCATCGAGGGTGAGGTCTTTAATGGAGTCGCGTACATTAGCTACATCATGAATATAAACGGGTTTTCCGGCAAGGTTCCCCACCACCAGGTCTTCAATGCGCGAACTGGTGGTGAACTCGCCTTGTACCCGGAGTTGGTAGTCGATGCTGCCCATTTTGATGTTCCCCGACGGTAAATTCATGTTTTCGGCGGCAATGGTGTTGCCTATCTGCTCAAGGGTGAGGTTATAGGCATCCAGCTTTCGCGGATCGGCATCGACGTAAACCACCCGGCGGGGGGTTCCCATTAATCCAATAGAGCCAATTCCTTCGATGCGGTTCAAGGGGTTAATAATTTTTTCATCCAGCAGCTTTTCCAGGCCCGGGTAATTTTCTTCGGCAGTTACCGCGTAAAATACAATGGGCATCATGCTGGTGTTGAATTTAAATATCATGGGACGTTCAACATCCTCGGGCAAAAAATCGATGGTGCGATCGATCACATCCCGTATGTCGTTGGTCGATTCATCGAGATTGGTTTCCCATTCAAATTCAAGGTTAATTACCGAAAGGTTATCGGATGAGGTGGAAGTAATCTCTTTCAGGTTATCGACTGAGTTGAGTGCATCTTCCAGGGTTCTTGTTACATTGGTTTCAATATCGCCGGCATTGGCGCCCGAATAGGTTGTCATTACCGAAATGAACGGAGGATCCATTTCCGGGTAAAGATCGATGGGGATTTGCACCAGCGAGTAGATTCCCATTACCACCACGGCGGTGAAAGCCATAAACGTGGTAATCGGGTTATTAACGGCACTTTTATATATGTTCATACTCTTTTCTTTTTAAATGAAGCAGTTTCGCAGAAATTTAATTTTTTACATCGAGTGGAACACCATCTACCAACCGTGATTGTCCGCTAACAATCACCCGGTCGCCGGGATTCAACTCATCCGAAAAAACTTCGATGAGGTCATCGTATCTTTTTCCCGTGGTTACAGAAACCCTGCGGGCAGTTCCGTTGTCGTCCACAAAAAGGTACCGGTCGTTTGATCCCTGCAGTTTCAGTACAGCCATGGAGGGCAAAAGGAGGGCCTCTATGTTGCCGAGGTCGAATGTGATACGGGCAAACATGCCGGGGCGCAGCAGCCCCGGCTGGTTATTTACCCGTACTTCTGCATTAAAAGTTCGGTTTTGAGGATCGATGGTCGGATGGATGCGGAACACCCGGCCGGAAATTGAATCGCCGGGATATATATCAATACCGATGTTTGTTTCCATTCCGTTTTTTATCAGCGGGTAATATTTTTCTGAAAGCGGTACGATTGCTTTCAACCGGTCGATTTGCACAATGGAGAGCACGGCCGCTTTGCCGTCCGGAGTGTTGGGAGACCCGGAGTACATTTCGCCCGATTCAAAGTAGCGTCCCGAAATTACTCCGTTAAACGGGGCCTGTAGCTGGGTGTTTTCAGCCAGGAACTCCACATTCGACTTCGCCACCTCGTATTGGGTTTTTAGCTGGTCGTATTGTTGTTTGGCAACACTTCCGTATTTGGCCAGTGTATCTAAACGCAGAAAATCTGTTTTGATATTTTCGAGCTGAAGTTCGGCTTCATGTAACTGGGTGCGGTCCATTTGTACCAGCAAATCCCCTTTGGAAACGCGATCGCCGATTTCAGGAAAAATATTTTCAATGCGGCCGGGCGAAGCAGGCGAAAGGTGTACCTCTTCGTATGCCTCCAGTGTGGCCGGGTATTCCACGGTGCGGGCAACGGTTTTTTGTTCAAGTTCCATTACCTCCACCACTTCTTTTGCCTGGCTGTCTTCAGAGGCTGCGTTTTCCTCTGTTTGCCCCCCCTCTGAGCAGGAACTTAATAATGCCGCGGTCAGGATGAGTGCAATTGTTTGAATGCGAATCTGTTTCATTGTTCTTGTTTTAATTGTTTACTATTTTTCCGGTAAGTGTATTTAATTCGTTTTGAGCTTTAAGTACTTCAAGTATGGAAGTTAAGTAGTCCGATTCTGCCTGAAGGTAATTGTTGTCGGCCGTGGTTAGTTCGAGCCCTGAAATAATGCCCTGTTCATACTTCCGTTTCAGGTCTTCGTAAACCGAGCGCGATACATCTACATTCTTTTTTTGTGTTTCATAGCCTTCGATGGCGTTTTTCAGGTTAAACTGCAATTGTTTGAATTGAACCGACAGTTGATCTTCCAGTAACGTTTTGTTGTTTCTTGTGGTTTCAAGGTCAATTTTTGCCTGCCTTACTTTTGAACGCCTTTCGCCACTCGAAAATACCGGTATATTCATCTGAAGTCCTAACATGTGGGAAGGGGTCATGTCAAAATCGGGTTTTAAAATTTTTTCCGTAAAATTATAGAACCCGGAAATGGTAGGAAGGTAGTTCGCTTTTTGCAAACTCACCTGCTTCTCGGTCATCTCCTCCTGCACCTCCATCAGTTGGAAGTCGATGTTTTCTTCCGGAGCAAACGACGAGGCTAAACCGGTGGATACATTATTGTCCTGGATGATGTCAGTGAGGGATTGGGTGAGTTCCAGCCCGGTATCGGCTGAAACGCCCAGTTGCACCCGCAGCAGGTTTTGGGACATTTCGTACTGGCGTTCGGCCGATTTCATTGCATTATCGAGCGAATTTACCTGCACCGACAACTGGTCAAGTTCCACCTTCTCTATTATGCCTACTTCTACCATCGGTTCTGTTTTGCGGTAAACCTCCTGCAGGTTTTCGGTATTGGTACGTAAAATCTTCAGCGATTCTTCCGATACAAGTACAAGGTAATATCCTTCAATCACCTGGCTTATAATGTCCTGCTTGGTTTTTTTCAGGTCTTTTTCCGATAGTTTTTGGGCCAGTTTGGCCGTTTGTACACCCACCAGGTAACTGCCGTTAAAAATGAGCTGCCCCACCTGCAGGTTGAAGTTGCTGGTTGGCCTGATGGGGATGGTCGATGGCGGTGCATTCTCGTCGAACTGAATGCTTATTTCGGCTCCCAGTGCGTTGGAGTAGTCGGCAGTGGCATCGATTTGCGGCAGGCCGGCGGCAATGGTTTCCCAGAGTTTTTCCTGCGACTGTTCCACCGCAAGGTCCGAATTTTTGATGTTCAGGTTGTAATTGAGGGCGTGCTCTTTGGCTGCCTCCAGATCCAGGGTTAGTGTTTCCTGGCCCGTTGCCCCGCCAAGTAAAAATAACCCTAAAATGAGTGTGATAATCTGTTTCCCTTTCATGGTGAATTGTTTTATCTGTTTTTGCTTATTAAACTTTTAATCAAGAATCCCGGAACGCTATTCGCGTATGGTGTCAATCAGATCAATTCCTTTTTTTGTTGAAATTCCCCGCATAAAGTTGATGGTCAGGCTTTGGAAAACATCGGCATAATTGTACTCATCACGCGGGAAAACCTGTTCGTCAGCCAGCAGGTTCATCTGCTCATGGAAAAGTTTCGCCACAATGGGAATATTGATGTCCTCCCTGAAGACCCCTTCTTTAATTCCCTTTTGAAGCAATTCAGTTGACAGGTTGAATGCTTCCTGCTCATTCTCTTCCTCCATACAATTCCATTTCTTCGGATAAAATTTTTTCATGTCCCGAAAAAACACCGGATTAATAGCATTCATCACTTTTATTCCCTCCTGCATAAAAGAGAAGATGGTTTCAACCACATTTTGCGATGATGAAATAATTTCCTGGTTCCTCTTTCTGTGACGATCTTTTAATTGTTCGAGGCAGGAATGCACCAGTTCCGTTTTGTCTTTAAAAGTTTCGTAAACCGTGCGTTTCGACATTCCCAACCCTTCGGCAATCCCGTCCATTGTAACGTTTCGGATACCGTATTGGAAAAATTGCCGGGTGGCTTCATCAATAATTCTTTCAGCTGATTCCATTTGTATGAATTTGGGCACAAATATAGAGGAAAACTAAAAACACGCTGAAAGTTTTCTATGAAATGTGCTTTTTTTTCGGTGAACAGGGATTATTCTATATTGAATTCACACATGGAAGCGGTGAGGGGATTCTATGAGTACTCAGGGGGTGCAGCACCCAACTATTTCTCCGGCAATTCTTCCTGAATAAAATACTTTATCATTTTGTGCAACGACTGCTCTGTAATTTCATTTCCGTTTGGCGACAAGTAGTTGTCCAGGTTTTTACGGTCGAATACTAAATGGGTATTGGCGTAACTGCCGGTAAATGACATTCCTGCTGCAACTATTCTTTCTATTGAATTCATGTTTTTACGGTCGAGTGTTTTATCCTGGACAAGGTTTACCGGGAGCAGGTTTCCGATACACTGGTTGATTTGGTCGTTTTTAACAGGGTTTTTACCAACGAGGTGAAGGATGCGGGGGATTTCCCTTTTTTCTGTTATCTGCATTAAATAACTTACAACACAGTCGATGGGAATCATATTTTGGGTCGATTCAGGATTGACCCGGATTCTTAATGTTTTGTGTGGATAGTTCGTTGAAACAGTGTAAATTTTTTTGACCAGGTCGAATATGCCGTAATCGGTTTTTGTAACCCCTGACTGGTTATCCCCTACTACCTGCGACAACCTTAATACATAGCCGTTTAAATTGTTTTTTTCAATGTGTTTTTTTACGGTGTTTTCAGCAAATCGTTTCGACTGTTCATAATAGTTTCTGAATTTTCCGATGTTTTCGTCGGGGTAAAATTTTTCTTCAAACACTCCCGGAAATTTTCCACAGGAATAGACGGAACTGATGTAAAAGAAACGGGAACCGGGTTTGGAATACTTCAAAAATGTTTCGATGGCATTTTCGGTGCCCTCTACATTGGTTTCAAATATTTCATCCCTGTTTCTTGCCTGAAATTTTAAAGAGGCAGCGAAATGAAAAAAATCTACTTCATCACCGAAAGTTTTTTCCAGTTGCTCCGGGGTAAGCGAAAAATCCTTGTTAAGCAGCGAATAGCTGTAAACCTGCAGGTTCCCGGGATTTCCGTTTTCAGAGGGACCTGTTTTGGCCAATACATTCTTCATTTTTTCGTGGGCCGTTTTTTTGTCGCCGTCTCGTGCCAACGCAACCACATTGTAATTCCGGTTCAGCAGTTCCCGGATGAAGTGAGATGCAACATAGCCATTTGCCCCGGTTAGTATAATTTTTCTCATATGTCTTTTTTTGAAAAATTTATCCAAATTTAATGTTATAGATTAATATTTTCACAAAAT
>CAYRBS010000118.1:0-7367 GCA_964422335.1 uncultured Mariniphaga sp.
ACAAGCAAAGAGAAGTTTGATGCCGCTGTATCCGAACAGGATATGAACAAGGAATCTGCTACCATATCAGAAACCGATCGCAGCGTTGGAGAACTTTCAAATGCACGTGCCCTCGTGCGGGCCGCATTCGAATCAAAGTCGGGCGAAATTATTCAGGATTCACAAGGATCTACTATTTTTGAACTGGGCGATGATTTTGTTGTAGCCACGCTTGTTTCTGCTACCGAAGAAGGGGTGGCCGATTTTGAAGATGTAAAAGAACGAATTGAGCGTACTGTTCTAAAAGAAAAGAAAGCAGAATTTCTTGCAGAAAAAATACAAACTGCACTGGAGGGAAATTCCGACCTGGAAGCACTGGCCACTGAGTTAGGCACAACCGTCAGGAATGCCCCAAATATTAATTTTAGTGCATTGCAACTTCCGGGTGCAGGCATGGAGCCGGCAGTTATTGGCACTGCTACCAGCATGGAAGCCGGTGATTTATCCGGACCGGTGGCAGGAAACAACGGCGTTTTTGTTGTTAAAGTAAATTCTGTGAACGAAGAGCCCGTGGAAGATATCGAAAACGAGCGAATGAGGTTGGCACAGGATCTTACATTCCGGGTTTCGTCGCAGGCATTTACAGCCCATCGCGAAAAAGCTGAAATTGAAGACAACAGGGCAAAATTCTATTAGAAAATATTCTTTAATAAAATTGAAAAAGCTGTATGGTTTATTATTCCATACAGCTTTTTCGCATTAGGAGGAGTCACTTTCCGATGGCAATCAGTTTTTGAAAGAAATCTTTCCCAAATTCCAGCCGTTTTCCGGCATATTGACTTTCCGTTTCAATGAATTGATAACCTTTGCCTTGTCACCGCGAGAACCGCTTAAAATAAATAAACTCCTCAGACCCCATATCCGAAAATAATTTGTTAAATCATTTTCAGCAGGTTGGTTGTTATTTCTTAATTGAATCAAAAAAAGATACTTTTGTCTGTTCACGTAAAAAACAATAAAAAATAGAATACAATGGCTGACATACAAAAAACATTACTGATGATCCTCGATGGTTGGGGAATTGGCGACGGATCGAAACGCGATATTGTTTCACAGGCACCCACTCCGTTTATGGATTCTCTGCTTGAAAAATATCCCCATTCGCAATTACTGGCCTCCGGAGAAAATGTAGGGTTGCCCGAAGGTCAAATGGGTAACTCTGAAGTGGGCCACCTGAATATTGGCGCCGGAAGGGTACTTTATCAGGATATGGTAAAAATTTCGAAAGCCATCAGGGACAAATCGTTGTGGAAAAATCCACAAATTGTGAAAGCGTATAATTATGCAAAAGAAAACAACAAAAAAGTACACCTGATTGGATTAATCGGCCCCGGCGGTGTGCATGCACTCAGCTCACACATGGTAGCACTTAGCCAGATTGCCACCGATATGGGGCTGGAAGATGTTTTTATTCACGGCCTTACCGACGGACGCGATACCGACCCGCGTTCGGGGTATGGGTTTATTAAAAACGACCTCGAGGCGTTGAAAGGAACCAACGCACGTTTTGCTTCGCTTATCGGCCGTTATTACGGAATGGATCGTGACAAAAATTACGACCGGCTGAAGCTGGCTTACGATTTATATACCAAAGGAAAAGGCGAAAAAGCAACCGATATACTGAAAGCGGTACAGGCTTCTTATGATAACGGTGTTACCGATGAGTTTATGAACCCCATCGTGATGGTGGATGAAAAAGAACAGCCGCTGGCTACTATCGAAGAGGGCGACGTGGTGATTTGTTTCAACTTCCGAACTGACCGTTTGCGCCAAACCACCATTGCTTTCACCCAGGAAGACCTGCCCGAATATGGCATGAAAACCATGGATTTGCAATGGTACACAATGACGAATTACAAAGCCGATTTTAAAGGAATCAACGTTATTTTCGACAAAGAAAACGTGACCAATACCATGGGCGAAGTGGTTTCGAAAGCCGGATTGAAACAAATCCGCATTGCCGAAACCGAAAAATACGCACACGTTACCTTCTTTTTCAGTGGTGGCCGCGAGGAGGAATTTGACGGGGAAAAACGTATTTTGGTCCAGTCTCCGCGGGTCCCCACTTACGATCTTCAGCCCGAAATGTCGGCTCCAAAAGTAAAAGATAAGATTGTACCGGAATTAAAAAACGGGAACGCCCATTTTGTTTGCCTCAACTTTGCCAATGGCGACATGGTAGGCCACACCGGCGTGTATGAAGCTATTTACAAAGCAATTGAAGCGGTTGACCAGTGTGCGAAAGAAGTGGTAGAGGCTGCTCTTGAAGGGGGATACGATGTGATGATTATTGCCGATCACGGAAACGCCGACAACGCGGTGAACGATGACGGATCGGAAAATACGGCCCATTCGCTGAACCCCGTGCCTTGTATTTTTGTCAGTAATGATAAAACAGATGTGCAACTGGACAACGGCATCCTGGCTGATGTGGCACCCACACTTCTTGCAGATATGGGGCTGGAGGTACCGGAAGATATGACCGGAAAGAATTTAATTAAAGAAAAATGATTGAAATAGGACGCACCATTGTCAGTCGTGATATTTTTGAAAAAAAATTTATGTGCGACTTGCTCAAATGCAAAGGGGCTTGTTGTGTGGAAGGTGAGTCGGGTGCGCCCTTAAGCGAAGAGGAAGCTGAAATTATTGAACGGGAATATCCCAAATTTAAAAAATACCTGCCCGAAAAACATCGACGGGAAATTGAAAAGCAGGGTTTCTCCATGATTGACGATGACGGCGATTTGGTAACTCCCCTTGTTAACAAACGCCAGTGCGCCTATTCTTTTTATGATAAAAAGGGTATCCTGAAATGCAGCATTGAAAAAGCTTTTTTCGAAGGGGAAACTTCTTTCCGCAAACCGGTTTCGTGCCACTTGTTTCCCATCCGGATTACAGAATACAAGCGGTTTGATGCTGTCAATTACGAGGAACTCGATATTTGCAAACCCGGCCGTTCCTGCGGGACATCACAAAAAATCAAACTTTATGAGTTTTTAAAGGAACCCCTTATTCGGAAATATGGAGCGGAGTGGTACAAAGAACTGGAAATTGCAGCAGACTACCTGGAAAAAAGAAAAGCGCAAACGCATTCTGACTCAAAGGTTTTCTAAAGATGTATCAGCAACAGGTAAAATACAAACCATTCAAAAAAGTGCAGGAAACACTGGGGCTAAATATCGTTAACCCGGCAGCAATGAAGTTTTTTTCTTACGCCCTTGTTGTCCTTGCTTTCTTTTTTCTTTCGTCGAAATGTGAAGACCGGGAGACAAAAACACTGGAAGTGGAGGCAACCGCATACAATTCAATTGCCAGTCAATCAGACGGAAGTAATCCTGCAGTGGGTGCCTGGGGCGATACGCTTGACCCATCGGTGAAAAGCATTGCTGTTTCACAGGATTTAATAGAGCTGGGGCTTACCCACGGTTCAAAGGTACAAATAGAGGGTTTGCCGGGGGAATACCTTGTGCTCGATAAAATGCACTACCGCTGGGAAAAGAAAATTGATATTTACATGGGTGCCGATGTAAATAAAGCCCGTGAATGGGGAACGAAAAAGGTAACTATCCGTTGGAAAATGGAAGAATAAGCAGAGTAAATTAATATTCCCCGCCACCTGCATCCATCCCTCCACCGCGATCATTCCGGTCATCCGATTTGAAGTTGTTGATTCGGTAGCTCAGCGTGAGCATTACAACCCTTGGTTCCCTTTTCCATTCGAATGAATTTTTAAAATCTTCGCCATACGATTCACGTCTGTAATTGGCTGTGCCCAACGGATCGCGGATGCTTAGCGTTGCCGCCAGCTTTTTTTCGAAAAACTCATGCCGGTAAGATATATTGGTGTAAAACATCGACTTTCTCTCCCCCTGCACCGAAACGGAAGGCCCCCGATAGAATGCGTTAATTTGCATTCGCGAGTTGGAGGCAAACTTCAGGGTGGTATTCATCCGGCTGTGCCAATTGGTGTTTTCACGGTCAATATCTTCCCCGTTTAGCTCCCCGGTAATCCGGTAGTTAAACATCGAAACACTGGCATTAATCATTAGCCATTCTGTAAAATGGATGTTCCCGGTAAATTCCAATCCGGTTGAATAATCTTTATTGAAATTATCGGTGTAGAGGTAAAAAGTTTCATCTTCGCCCCTCTCCTCATAGCGTTCAATTTTATTGTTGGTTACTCGTCGGAAGGCGTCGAGCGAGATATACGAGCGGCCAAATCTTTTCAATGCCCCCAACTCATAGGAATCGGTATATTCGGGCTCCAGGTCGGGGTTCCCGAAACGAATGGTGTAACGGTTGAAGTAAGCAGGGTTTGGATCGAGATCCCAGCCACCCGGCCGGTTAATACGGCGGCTGTAGCTGGCCATCAGTTCGTTGTTTTCTTTAATATTATAGGAAAAATGTACCGTTGGAAAAAAATCGAATCGGTTCATCTCCGAGGCTTCCTCAGCATTGGTATTGAGGATTTCCCGAAGTGTTAGTTCGCCGCGTAGCCCCAGCATATATTCCAATCCTCCGAGTGCATTGCTGTAGGTTGAATAAACCGCGTGAATATCGCGCCGGAAATCGGTAACACTGGTGTAATCGTCGTTTTCAATCCATTCGTCTGTTGACTGATCGAATGATTCGAATGTCAGTCCTTCTGTTTCACTGTCGATCCGGCTCAACATTCCGGCCTCCAGTTTGCCGGTTTCACTAAAAGGGTTGGTATAATCCACCTTCAGCCTGAACTCCTCTTCTTCCTCTTCTTCCAGCGTAAAAACCCTTTCAATGTATTCATCCGTTCTGTTAAAATCTGAATCGGCCAGTACTTCGTCTTCTTCTTCCACATCGTCTCCTTTTTCACCTGAGTAAAAAGCCATTGCTTCAATTTTATGGCCTTCGGTTTCGAAATTGTGTTGGAGGTTCAGGTGGATACTGTAAAAATCATTTTCCCGGGTTGAGGTTTCTTCGGTTAACGAAAATATTTCCGTGGAGGCAGGTTCGGAATATGCGTAAGTTTCGGCCTCTCCGCTTCGGGTGCCGGCCGATTTTCCCAATTCACCGGATAAGGAAAGGGTGGTGTTATCCGACATAAACCATTCCATCCCCGATTTGAAATTGTGTCCGCTGCGAATGTAATTTCTGGAACCATCCATTTCCAGGAAAGAAGTTGTGTCGGCTGAATAAGTTTCGCGGATGGATTGCCTTCCGCCGTAGCGGGTCTCGTCACGCCAGTCGGCGCCGACAAAAAGCCTCACTTTTTCTGTCCGGTAATTCAGGGTAAAGTCGCCGCGGTATTTATCGCGTGTGCCTGCCGAGGCATTCACAATTCCACTGAACCCGTTCATGGAATTTTTTTTCATTACCAGGTTGATAATGCCGGCCATCCCGTCGGGTTCATACCTGGCGGAAGGATTGGTAATGATTTCGATGTTTTCGATTGCTGAAGATGGAATCTGGCGTAAGGCCTCGCTTCCGCTTAGCACACTTGGCCGGCCATCGATGAAAACAGTAAAATTAGAAGACCCCCGCAACGTAACGTTTCCCTCAATATCCACCTCCACCGAAGGGGTATTTTCAAGCACATCCACCGCTGTGCCGCCTACGGCACTGATGACCTGGCTGACATTTACCACTTTTTTATCGAGCTTAAATTCCACCTGCGCTTTATCGGCCACAACATCTACATTATCCAGTTCTACCGAGGAAGGGCTGATTTCAATCCTGCCCAAATCGTGCGATGGATTTTCTTCATCGAGCACAATGCTTGTAACTTTCGACTTTTCAAACCCCACAAAATTAGCCTCAAGGTAAAACTCACCGTATTCTATTTTTTCAATTTCAAATTGCCCGTTTTCATCGGTTATGCCTCCCGAAATTAGCGATGAATCGGATTTGTCATAAATAGCTATATTGGCATATTCCAATGGTTCCCTGGAAGCTTCGTTCAGTACAATGCCGGTAATTTTTGCCGACTTTGAATCATCATCCCCGGGGGGCGATCCCCAGGTTTGCTGTACCATAAAAACAATTAAAAGGACGTGGGAAAAAATAAATACCGGATTCTGAAAGTGCTTCATTGTTTATCTTGTTTTTTTTTGTTTATATGAATCGTTTACGTGATTATTAAGACAAAAAGCTCTTTTATTGGTTTAATTTGTTTTTTGTTAACGAGATGTTAACAATGTATAGCAGAGGATAAAAAATGAATTACATTACCGGGAATTGCAGGTAATAAATTGAAATTATGATTGAATTTAAATACAAGCCTATCGGAATCATCCATTCCCCGTTTAAACAACCCAAAGGGACTCCCATACAGCCAACGGGAGGCAAAAATATGGAAGCGACCGTTGAGCTGTTTTCTGAATATGCAGATGGCTTAAAAGATTTAGACGGTTTTTCCCATATTATTCTGATTTATCATTTTCATTTGTCGAAGGAGGGTCCGTTAATAGCGAAACCATTTTTGGATGATAAAGAGCACGGAATTTTTGCAATCCGGGGACCAGCCAGGCCAAACCCGATTGGGATGTCGGTTACCCGCCTGACCGGAATCGAAGGGAATAAATTGTACATACAGGATATTGACATCGTAGATGGAACACCCCTGCTGGATATTAAACCTTATGTGCCGGAATTCGATATGAAAGAGGCAGTTAAGATAGGTTGGCTCGGGGAAAATGTAAGTAACCTCCCCGATTCAAAAGATGACGGGAGATTTGTTAAATGACCGATGCTGATTTCCGCGAAATTTATATACGAAACCTTAGGAGGTAAAAATCATTGTCATAGTATTTCTTTTTCAAATTGGGTTGATCTTCTGAATAAGGGCCATAAATATCGCATAATTTATTGAGGTAATATTTCAAGAGATTTCTCGGAAGATGTAACGATTTGATTCGGTATTTTGCATCTTCTTCTATAATTGGAAGAAAATCTCTTGGGCTCCCAAAATCATCCACCCCGTCATCAGTAACCATCTGTAGTAGTGCCTCTCTTTCTTCTTCAAGGATTTTTTCTGCTTTTAATATCTTTTTAAAAATTGTTCTTTTCATTTTTATGCGAATATTCCAAAACCTTTTACCAAGTTACTAAAAAACAACCAATAGTGTATTCATGCTTTTTACAGAGATATAATTTTTCCTGCACCCCCTTCAATATATTGCTCAGGATAAAGGGCTTTGATTTCTGCTTTGTGCTGAGTGCAATGTGTCGGGCATATTATTTCAAGATTTTTAAATAAATCATATTCGTTGAATCCATGCAATCCGCCAATAATGGCATAAATTTTTCCGAATTGTGAAGCGGTATCCATAATGTTTTTCATGTCGGGATGCGCA
>CAYRBS010000119.1:0-7335 GCA_964422335.1 uncultured Mariniphaga sp.
TTTGCTTCTTCTGCAGGTGCTTCTTCAGTCTCCGCTTCTTTTTCTTCAGCAGGTTCTGCTTCGGCAGCCAATTCGGCATTCCGTGCAGCAATTGCAGCCGCTTTTGCTTCTTTCAGTTTCGATTCAGCCTCGAGCTGTTTTTTAACGGCTTCACTTTGTTCTCCTTCAAGCTTTTCTTTTTTAGCCTGAATTTGAGCTTCTTTTTCTGTCAGCCATTTTTCCAGTCTCCTCTCGGCTTCCTCTTCATCGAAAGCTCCTTTTTTCACTCCACCCATCAGGTGTTTTTTGTAGAGCACACCTTTGTAAGACAAAATTGCCCTAACGGTGTCGGTAGGTTGGGCGCCTTTTACAAGCCAGTCGTAAGCTTTGTCAAAATCGAGATCTATCGTAGCAGGATTCGTATTGGGATTGTATGTGCCAATCCTTTCAATGTACCTGCCATCTCGTGGCGCCCTGCTATCTGCTACCACAACGTGGTAGTAAGCATAACGTTTGCGGCCGTGCCGCGTTAATCTCATTTTTACTGGCATATTTCCTTTTTAAATTTTGAAAAATGTGGCGCAAAGATAGTATAAAAAACTGTTTCCGAAAGGAGTGAGCCGCTTTTTTCGGAATTACCACCTCAAATGCGGTACTGCTGCTAATATTAATACAATAATCAGCACCACAAACAACACAAATGCCGCATCGTTCCTGATTTTTCGCGAAAAATAAATAATCACGGGGGTAAATATTCCCAGGAAAACAGCCTCCCTTACCTCTCGCATACTAATGCTGAAATTTCCCGTTGAAATCCAGTTGGAAACTTCGGGCAGCAACAAGAAAAGTGCGATAGAAACTAAAATTACTTCAACAAACTGAATAAAACTCCTCATAACTTTTCAATAAAAACAACATTATTTTACTTTTCCCGGGTTTTTCTTAATAAAGTCGCCCCAGTTTTTATATTCTTTATTTTTTTGCGGTTTTCCCTGCTGAATAAAATGACAGATGGCCACGGCCACGGCATCGGTGGCATCCAGTCCCTGTTCGAGGTCGGTTAAATGATACACCTTCTGCAAAAAATATTTCACCTGTTCTTTGGAGGCCCTGCCCATTCCGGTAATCGACTGTTTTACCAGCAGCGGTGCGTATTCCTGAATGGGAACCGAATGGTGGAGTGCAGCGGCCATAATCACGCCCTGTCCGCGCCCCAGCTTTAGCATCGACTGTACATTTTTCCCGTAAAACGGCGCCTCGATGGCCATCACATCGGGCCGGTACTGTTCGATTAAATGCAGCGCCCGCTCGTGCAGGTGTTTCAGCCGCTGGTAATGGTCGGAATACTTGCCCGGAACGAGGGTCCCCATAGTTAGAATTACGGGTTGGTTATTCCGGATTTCAACCAATCCGTAACCGGTGATGGTCGTTCCGGGGTCGATCCCCAGTATTTTCAGTGGTTTCTGATTCATGAAAGTCTGCGCTTTTTTCGGTCGAGCTGTTGTACAAAAATGCCTGCAACAATAAATGCCAGGCCGACAAAAGTAGTGACGAACAGGGTTTCTTTCAAAATAAACCGGATAAAAATGAGTGAAACAAACGGCGCCAGGAAAACCAGGTTCCCTATTTTCGCATTGTTTGTACTGAGCTGCATGGCCTTCATCCATAAAACATAGGTAATGCCCACTTCAAAAATTCCTACATAAACAGCGGCCAGCAAACCGGTGCCCGATTCTACCCTGAAATCGGAAAAAAGCAGCATGGCAATGGTAAGAAACACGAGCCCGAAAAAGAAATTCAAAAACAATTTTACGATGGGGTCCCTCCTGTCGCGAACGCTGAAAATCCAGTAAAGCGACCATAATATGGAACTGCCCAGTGCGAGGAACACCCCGTAAAAATTCGTATTTTCAAATCCGCCAACCCCTCCCTGCGAAGAGATGAACACTACTCCCAGAAAACTGACAAACAGGGCGCCAATACTCAACTTACCAATTTTTTGCCCCAGGAAAGGAACCGACAACAACGCCAGAACAATAGGCCAGACCATGTTCAGCGGCTGGGCAAGCTGGGCGGGCAACAACGAATAAGCTTTAAATAAAACCAGGTAATACAGCAACGGGTTAAATGCGCCCAGGAAAACAGAATGAAAAATATCCCTGCGCGATTGCCTGAAAATCAACTTCGTATTTTTCTGAGCAACTAAAAAGAAAAACAACACCAAAACCGTTACGGCGGAAGCATAAAATATCAGTTGGATAACATCCAGTTCACGCAGTGCAATTTTAAAGGCAGTTGCCACGGTTGACCAGAAAAAAACGGCCAGCCCGGCAAACAGGTATGACTGTTTAGTTGAATTCATCGGGAATCGTATCCTGCAGAAAGAGTTCCTCTTCCGGACTGGTTAACACATCGGGATAGATTTCGCGCAGCTCCCTGAATTTTTCCCTCGACTCCTCTGTAAAAACACTTCCCGGGTAACGGGAAAGCATTTCCCTGTAAAGTTCCTTTGCCGTTTCTTTTTCATCGAGATGATAATTATAAAGCTCTGCCAGCATAAAAAGTGCATCATCGCCCAGCATTTCGTAACTGAAGTCATTTCTTATTTCCTCCAGGTATTCGGCTGCCTTTTCATAGTTGTTCCGGTTAACTTCAATTTTCGATTTCCGGTACAGAATATCATCTACCAATGTATGGTACGGATACATTTCGGCAATGGAATCGAGGGTGGCCAGAGCCAGCGAATCCTTGTTCCGGAAAAAAAGCAGGTCGGCACGGGAAAACATTTGCAGCGGCACGGCAGTGGTGTCGAGGTTGAGGTTATTGCCAATCAGCATGGAAAGATCCATGGCATCGTTGGCGGTGAGTTTGGAAGTACTGGCTTTCAGCACATCGAGCTGCGCTTTCGCCCAGCTGAAATTTCCCATGTAATAACCCAGTTTCGCTTTTTTCAATTTCACTTCGTCTCCCAGCGAATTATCTTTATTGGCATCAATTACCTGGGAATACAGCAGGGTAGCCTCCCATGGGTCGCCGGCATAAACGCTGATATCTGCCATTTCGGTTTTTAACATTCCTTCCTCTTCCGGTTTTAGCCGGCGTATTTCCAGGCCTTTTTCCAACACAGCAATGGCCTTTTCGGTTTCATCGAGGTAAAATGCCAGCAAATGGGCATAATCTCTCATTAGCCTGAGGGTGTTGGCCGAGTAGCCCAGCATATCCAACCCTTTCTCAAACCTTTCAGCCAGCTCTTTTCCATCGGCCCGGGTATCGGGTTCGTTTGATGTATATTGAAGAAAAGAAGCCTGGATGTGCTGAACATAAGCCGGAACAAAAAAGGAATTATCCTCCCCTTTCTCAACGAGGTAATCAAAAGCACGTCGAGCTTCGTCGTACATTTTATTGTTGAGCGCCATCTGGCCTAACTTAAAAATCTGGGAATCTTCTTCGCCTGTCCGCTTGTCTAAGGCAACGGATTGCCGCAGCGCACCCGAAAACTCTTTCTCCTGGAGGAAAAACCAGATGAGCAGCCGGTTATAACCCGTTACCTTGGGTTCCGACTGGATACGTTTTAACACCTGCGACCGAAACCCGTTACGCAGATCGTCATCCACATCAATGCGCATGGCCGAGGCGAGGGCACTTTCAACCCTTCGGAGCTGATCTTCGTCCTGCCGCACCAGGTTTAAATATTCTTCCATCATCTGATCGTAGTTGCGCAAATACAAATACACACGGGCCAGCTGGTAATTAAACTGCTCTTCCTTTATTTCCTTCCGCCCTTTCAGATAGACTTTTTCAGCCCATTCATACTCCTTCCATTGCAAAAAGGTGTTGGCGGCAGTCAATATGTTCCCCTTGCTGGCCGGTAACATTTCTATTGCCTCGGTATATTTTTCTTCTGCCTCTTCAATTTGCTGACGGGCTTTCAGCACATATCCCCAGTGAATATAAAATTCAGCACTGGCATTGCGCCGTTTTTTTAACTCTTTTTTTACCTGTTCTTCTGCTTCTTCAAAACGTTCGAGTTCAACCAGTGAGTTGAGGTGCATTCTGAAATAATAACTGTTCCGCGAAAGGTTATAAACCTCCAGCAACAGCGGTGCGGCTTTTTCATAGTCTTTCTCGTTGTAGTAAGACAATGCCAGCTTTGTTTTGCTCTGAATCTCGCTTTGCTGGTTTTGGGCCTGCACCTCCATTAAACTTAAAAGCAGCAATATGGTTATTATTACGTATCTCATGTTCATTTTTGCAATACTACAAAAATAACATGTAAAACGATCATACGGTTTTAGTTTAGGTTTTTACTTTTTAACTTTTAAGATTACTTTTGCACGAAAATATTTTGTGATATGGCGCACGAATTGAGAGAGAGGCAACGATTGCCGCGATGGATGAAGATGAAAATGCCAAAAGGCGAAAACTACTCGAAGGTAAAAAACCTGGTTGAAAAACACGGGTTACACACAATATGTACCAGCGGAAACTGTCCCAACATTGGCGATTGCTGGAGCCGGGGAACAGCCACATTTATGATTTTGGGCGATATCTGCACCCGCCGGTGTAAATTCTGTGCGGTAAAAAGCGGAAAACCATTAGCCCCCGATCTCAAAGAACCGGAGAAAGTAGCTGAATCGGTTCGGATAATGGGTGTTAAACACTGCGTAATTACCTCGGTTGACCGTGACGACCTGGAAGATCAGGGGGCAGAAATATGGGCCCGCACCATTACCGAAGTAAAAAAAGTGAACCCCGAAACACGGATTGAGGTGCTTATCCCCGACTTCAGGGGAAAAGAAGAACTGATACAGCAGGTAATTGATGCCGGCCCCGACGTGGTTTCGCACAACCTGGAAACCGTGGAGCGACTCACTCCCTTTGTACGGTTTGCCTCGAAATACCGCCGCAGCCTCGATGTAGTCAGATACATTGCTGAAAACTACAAAATTGCCAAATCGGGAATTATGCTGGGCCTGGGCGAAAGCCATGAGGAAATATTGCAAACCATGGACGACCTCCGCGAAGCGGGATGCAAAGTAATGACCATTGGACAGTACCTGGCACCCACAGCCACACACATGCCGGTGGAAAAATACATCAAACCCGAACAATTTGCCGAATACCGCAAAATCGGATTGGAAAAAGGATTCTCATTTGTGGAAAGTTCGCCGCTGGTGAGGAGTTCGTACCGGGCCGAAGAGCATGTGAATGCATAAACAGGTTCGAGTTAAAAGATATAGGAGATTTTCATTAATTTTGGAAAATTATGGGAGCAATAGTTATAAAAATTGACAAAACAAATAATCGACTGATTTCAAGGCTTGCAAAAAAATTAGGAGGAGATGTTTTACCAATCAACGATGAACAATTTGAAGATTTAGCCTTGGGGAGAATGATGGACAAAGTTAAAACTAAAGAAAATGTGAGTCGGGATCTTGTTTTTGAAAAACTCAGGAATGAAAATAGAATTTGATAAATCATTTCTTAAAAGCCTTGATAAAATAAAAGATCGAAAAATTCTTCAGAAGATTGAGCAGATTATTCTTGTATGTGAATCAGCTAATAATCTTGGGGATATCAAAAATTTGAGAAAACTTTCCGGATTCCCAAATTATTATCGAATAAAGTTTGGTTCATATCGTTTAGGTTTTGAGCTTATTGAAAAAGAAAAAATTCGTTTTATCATTTTTTCCCATCGAAAGGATATTTATAAAAAATTCCCATAGTTGTGGCAGATTTTAATTATACCGATATTGGTCTGAAAGACTACAAAGAGGTTTGGGACCTTCAGGAACAAATCCTTGCAGAAATAGTAGCAGAAAAACGGGAAACCAAAAAAGCGTCTCCCAAAAATCAATTTATTCTGGTGGAACATCCGCATGTTTACACGCTGGGGAAAAGCGGCGACGAAAAAAACCTGCTGGCACAAGGAGAATTCCTGGATAAAATTGAAGCTACTTTTTATAAAATCAACCGGGGAGGAGATATTACTTACCATGGCCCGGGGCAAATTGTGGGATATCCCATTATCGATCTGGAATATTTTCAGCTGGGTGTACGCGAATACATCGCAAAAATGGAGGATGCCATTATTGCCACCCTGGCAGAATATGGACTGGAAGGGAACCGGAAAAAAGGGGCAACAGGCGTTTGGCTCGATGCCGAACACCCGTCGCGGGCACGGAAAATATGCGCCATTGGTGTGCGGGTTAGCCGCTACGTTACCATGCACGGTTTCGCACTGAATGTAAACACCGACATGCGCTATTTTAGTTATATCAATCCCTGCGGATTAACTTTTGGCGTAACTTCCATCCGGCAGGAACTGGGGAAAGAAGCCTCAATGGAGGAGGTAAAAAAAATCTTACAGGAAAAATTCAACCAGGTGTATTAGCACCACTATTCAACAATTATTTACATTGAAAATTTTAAAAAGATGAAGGACGCATTTAACAAATGGGTACTGGTTATAGTACTTACTGGCCTGGGATTGGTTCCAGCCAGCATTTTTGGACAAGAAAGTGATAACTCCGAAGGCTACCCGCTGAAAGTAGTATGTTATAACCTGCGGTTTGGCGAACTGGCTTCGCTGGAAGAACTCGCAGAGTATATTAAAAGTGAAAATCCGGACGTTGTGGCGTTGCAGGAGGTGGATGTGCGTACCAACCGCGATCGGGCGCCGCATCAAAATGGCAAGGATTTTATCACCGAACTGGGCTACCTCACCGGCATGCTCACTGCTTACGGACGCACGATCGATTATTCGGGGGGATACTACGGGATTGGTATTTTGTCGAAATACCCGTTTGAACAAACCCGTAAAATAATGCTCCCGATTCCCGAAGGTTCAAGGGAACAACGGGCCCTTTTACTGGCTGATGTTGAACTGCCCGGCGGAAAACGGTTTACCTTCGGTTCCACCCACCTCGATCATTCCTCCTCGGACGTTCGAAAAGTTCAGGTGGAAGCGCTAAACGATGCCCTTGCCGATAATCCGCTACCATTAATTGTAGCCGGCGATTTTAATGCCCGGCCCGATTCTCCTGAGATAAAAAACGGGATGAAAAATTTCGAACAAGCCTGCAGCCCCGGGTTCACCATCCCGGTGGACAAACCAAAATCAAAAATCGATTATATTTTTTATGCACCGTCCAACCGGTGGAAGGTAATAAGTTCAGAAACTCCACACATAACTTTATCCGATCATTTACCGGTAACTGCCGAAATAGAATTGCACTGACAGAAATACCGTAAAAAGGCAACTTTCCACCCTCCTCCCGGAAATTTTTATTGCCCTGTAAGTGGATGACCTGGCAAAAGACGCTATTAACCAGGTAAGGGAAAGAGCCGGTCTCG
>CAYRBS010000120.1:0-7250 GCA_964422335.1 uncultured Mariniphaga sp.
AAGAACCGCAGAGTTGAGTTTGAAGAAGCCAGGGTAAAACAATAGCAGAAATTTATTTTTTGATAAATAAAAAAGCCTTGCCGGTGTGCAAGGCTTTTTTTATGATCAGGTTTTCGATCTGACAGGGAATGTAAGTTTTGAAAATATTATCTTTGCTGCGCTTAAAAAATTTCAATATGAATATGGAAAAACTGATTCATTCTGCAGTAACAGATGCTTTAAAAGAGCTATATAACATTGAACCTCCGGAAGGTTCTATTCAATTGCAAAATACCCGGAAAGATTTTGATGGCGATATTACCCTGGTTGTTTTTCCATTTCTCCGGTATTCCAAAAAATCACCTGAGGAAACGGCACGGGAAATTGGGAATGCCCTTCAGGAGAAAGTCGGTGAAATTGATTCGTTCAATGTTATAAAGGGTTTTCTGAACCTCATTATCAATAGCAGCTACTGGCTTTCGGTGTTGGAGAAAGCCTGGCAGGACGAATCATTTGGTGCAATAAAAGTCGGAGAAGATGCGGAGTTGGCCATGGTGGAGTACTCTTCCCCCAACACGAACAAACCGCTGCATCTTGGGCACATCAGGAACAACTTGCTGGGGTATTCCATTGCTGAAATATTAAAAGCCAACGGAAATGAGGTGGTAAAAACCAATATAGTAAACGACCGCGGAATCCATATTTGTAAATCGATGGTTGCCTGGCAAAAGTGGGGAAAGGGCCAAACTCCCGAAAATACAGGTAAAAAAGGCGATCACCTGGTGGGCGAGTTGTACGTGGAATTTGATAAAAACTATAAAGCAGAAATTGAGGAATTGGTTAAAAAAGGATTCAGCCGGGAAGAAGCAGAAAATAAAGCTCCTTCTATTTTGGAAGCGCGTGAATTGCTCCGGAAATGGGAGGCGCGGGATCAAAAAACAGTCGAGCTCTGGGAAACCATGAATAGTTGGGTTTACAAGGGATTTGATGTGACTTACAGAAAGCTGGGTGTTGATTTCGATAAAATTTATTATGAATCAGAAACGTACCTTGTAGGGAAAAAAGAGGTTCTGCGCGGAGTGGAGGAAGGAATTTTTTACCAGAAAGATGACGGTTCGGTGTGGGCCGATTTAACCGATGCAGGGCTTGATCATAAACTCCTTTTACGCAGCGACGGAACTTCGGTTTACATGACCCAGGATATTGGAACAGCCAAAATGCGGTTCAACGATTACCATATCGATAAAATGATTTATGTGGTGGGAAATGAGCAAAACTACCATTTTCAGGTGCTGTCTGTTTTGCTCGATAAACTGGGTTTCGAATGGGGAAAAGGACTTTATCATTTTTCTTACGGAATGGTGGAGCTCCCTTCAGGTAAAATGAAGTCGAGGGAAGGCACTGTGGTGGATGCCGATGACCTGGTGGACGGAATGATTCAGGTTGCACGGGAAATGGCACAGGAGCTGGGAAAACTCGATTCGCTTACACCGGAGGAGGCCGAAAAAACCTATAAAATTATTGCCCTTGGGGCATTGAAATACTTTATCCTGAAAGTAGATCCCAAAAAAAATATGCTTTTCAACCCGGAAGAATCCATCGATTTTAACGGAAATACCGGGCCATTTATCCAATATACCTTTGCACGCATCCAGTCAGTACTGCGAAAAGCAGCAGATAACAATCTTACGGTAAAATCCACCCTGGATGATTTAGTGGATGTTTCTCCGAAAGAAAAGGAAATTCTTAAAAGAATTTCTGTATTTCCCGAAGCAGTTAAAGAAGCCGGAAAGAATTACAGTCCGGCATTTATTGCCAACTATTGCTACGAACTTGCTAAAGAGTACAACCAGTTTTACCACGATCACTCCGTTTTGGGCGAATCCGACAGCAAAAAGCGCGATTTCAGGTTGTTGCTTTCGGCAACAACTGCTAAGGTTGTAAAAAGCGGTATGGCCCTGCTGGGGATTGAAATGCCTGATAGAATGTAAAAAAAAAAGGGGCATACCCCCTTTTTTGTACTTATGAAGAAATTTGATTTAATGGTTTAAGGAAAAAGCATCCTTCTTACTATAATATTCCCTTTTTTCACTAAAGGTAACCCTCTCAAATCAAAAAAAATTCATCCCCAATGCTTTTACTTCCCTGTTGGGGAAGGTATCCTGTTGATGTTCAATTCATATCTGTTGCCAACTTTCCTGTAAAAACTGTGATTTTTTATCGGCATTTCAGTAAATAGGTTGTATTTTTAGGCGGTAATCCTAATTCGTTGTAAAACAGACTATTTTGTATTTTTTTTCATTACAATGAATTATTTATTAAAAATGAGGGTTACCTTTTTAAACTTTACAGAATTATATAATAGAAGAAAATGAAAAGTTACAGCGACGAACAAATCCTTAAAGGTATTTTAAGACATGACAATTTAATACTACAGTACATTTATAAACAGTTTTACTACAATGTAAACTATTTTATAAAGAAGAACAGTGGGAACGAAGATGACGCTAACGATATATTTCAGGAGGCGATAATAGTAGTTTATCGGAAAATAAAGGAAAACGATATGGTTTTCCAGACAAGTTCTTTTCAGGGATATTTATTTTCTGTTTGTCGTTTTTTATGGCTCAAGCAGCTTGAAAAGCGACGGATTGAAAAAGAAAGAATATATGACACGATGCCCTACCAGGATGAATTATACGACGAAAACCTGGTAGAACTGGTTGATAAGAATGAAAAGTATGGGTTATACCAGAAGCATTTTAAGACCCTGAGCACCGATTGCCAAAAACTATTACAGTTGTTTTTCGACAAAGTGCCGCTGAAAGAAATAGCTAGCATCATGGGATATAAAGGCGAAAAATATGCCAAGAAACGAAAGTTTAAGTGCAAGGAAATACTGATTAGCAGAATTAAGCAAGATACAGAATTTAAAAAAATACTTGAAGATGACACCTAAAACAAAACTTTTTGAATGGATTGAGGATTACTGCATGAGTAACCTCGAAGGAGCAGAAAAGCTCGAATTTGAAACCGAGTTAAAACGCAACAGCGAATTAAAAGCGGAAGTGAAATTTGAGAAAGAACTCCAGGACGCTATCAACGAAAAAGATGTTCTTAACTTAAAGGAAAAGCTTGAAAAAGCGGCAACACAAAAAGCAGGGACCAACGGCAACGGCTCGTTTGAAATGCTTGAAGGTTTTGCAAACATTGAACAACTTACCTCTACCGTGCCCCCGGAAGAATTACTTGAATTTTACGACTCATTACCCAAAGTACACGTTTACCAACACGAACTTGTTTCAAACGAAAACATCCACGAATTCTACAGGGAACAAAACCTGCCGGAATTAGAAGAGGATTTTTCCATCGATGATTTTGACGATTTTGATTTGGATGGCCTGGAAGAAGCAATCAATGAAAAAGACGTGATGGATCTTCGCAGCACCCTTTCACAGGTTTCCCGTTCGGTAAATCTTTCCGGTTCAACGGAAGAAATTGACAATTACATCAATGGTGAACTTACAGGCAAAGAGCTGGAGCAGTTTGAAAATGAACTGGCCATGAACAATAGGCTGGAACGCGAAGTGGAAATTCACCGCGAGCTGGAGAAAGCAGTTTCTGAGCTCGATATCATCAACCTGAAAGAAAAATTAGTCCATTTAATGGAAACCGAAACTTCGTGGAATGTCAGCGAGCAGCACATTGAGGACTTCATAGACGGTGTGCTGGAAGGCAAAGAACTGGAGGAATTTAATGCCGAACTCAATGAAAATACAGGGTTAAAAGCCGAAGTAAACTTACGTAAGAACGTGGACAAATCAGTGGGTGAAAAAGATATTATAAACCTGAGGGACAAACTCCGCGAAGTGAAAAAAGAAGCAGAAAGCAAGGAAATCAAATCGATTGTACCCGATTCAAAAGTGCACAATATGCATTGGCTAAAAACAGGGGTGGCTGTAGCAGTTATTTTATTCGCATTAGCCGGCCTGTTCAGGAACGAATTCAGTTCGGTCGATTCAACCTACAATAATTACTTTGAATCGCCTCAGTGGTCGCCGCAGAGGTCGGTTGCAACCGATGCAGGGTTTCTGCAGGAAGCCAACATCCTTTTTTCGAACGGGGAATACGAAAAAGCTATTTCACTTTATGACCAGGCCATTCAGGAAAAAGACGAAAAATATGTATTCCAGTTCTATAAAGCTGCAAGCCTTCAGAATTTAGGAAAGTTTGAACAAGCAATCCCGGAATATACACAGGTAATTGAACATGGAGATAATATGTTTGTTGAAGAAGCAGAATGGTATAAAAGTTTGTGTTACCTGAAAATGCATTCGAAAGCCAAAGCAAAAGACCAGCTGACAGCAATTGTTAACAGGAACAGCTATTATGCCAAAGATGCCAAAGCAGTTTTAAGAAAACTCAGGTATTCTTTTAAATAAGTTTAATTCGTTCAACCTGGAAAACACCACATTCGTTCGTTCTTACACATTCTGAAAAATTCATCGGTAATAAATGGAAGCGTTGCTTGAAATCACACATTCTTTACAATAAACGCTGAAATTTTGAAAGATGATTTGGAGAATAAATGAGGTCGTTACTGAAATTACACACATTCTAATTTTATTCAGTACGTTTTTTGTAGGCCTTTCGTATTCTGTAAAACTGGTCGATGGTAATTCCGAGCAAGGCAATTACCAGGAGGCCAAAAAAGTAAAAATCGTAACTCCTGAACAACGGTGAAGAATTACCAATGCTCACATAACCGAGCCAGTAGTGCGGATGTGCCATGCGTGGATTGGCGTTTTCAAGGTAATCCAGCTTGGCCAGCCGAAGTGCGTCGTCGGTCGATCTGCCATTTTTGAGGTTTTTGTAAAAAGAGCTCATAATTTTGGTTCCGGCATTGTCTTCTACTTCCCACAAAGTCATTATTATTGAAGGACATCCGGCATACAGGAACCCCCGGGCAAGGCTCATCACCCCTTCCCCTTTTTTTAAGTTGCCGCTTCCGGTGTTGCATGCGCTTAAAACCGTTAAGCGGGCATCTTCCAGATCAAGATTGTAAATGTCAGCTGTGTTTAACCAGCCGTCGTTTTCGGGCTCGGTTTCCCCGTTTTGAGCAAATGCAAACCGCGAATATGCAGGCAGCGAATCGTTTATGAACGCGTGCATTGCCAGGTGCAAAATGTCGTATTCGCTGCTTAATTCCCTGAAATTTGATTCAGTAGCCAAATCACCCCTGAAAAGCCTGGTCCTGATTTCGTTTGAAATTAAATCCACCTCCCGCTGGATTCCCGGCAGGGGGGTGAGCATTACCTTTTCGTTTTCAAAAAAAATGGTGTCGGCCGTATATTCAGGCGCAAATGCCAAAACCCGGTTCCTGGTTTTTGTTTTTAATTGATTGGATTTAAATAACAAACTGGCTGAATAGGAGTAGTTTATCGTATTGTTTTTAATAAGATAAGGTAACCTGGCAAAATTGATTTGAGCCGAAGTATCAGGCAGTTCTTCCAACAATGCATCAAAAGCAATGTAGTTTAATTTGCCATCGGGAATGATGTGTATTTTTTTGTTTTTTATATCACCGGCAAAAGGCAGGATAAGCTTTTGATACAGGTGGTGGGCCGCCACACTGTAGTTTTTTGAATCTTCGTTACGGGTAAACATATAGGCAGGATCCGACATAAACCGGAACACATTTTCCACATGCTCCGTGAATTCAGGACCAATGTTTTGCTTAACAAACTGGGAGTTGTCCGGAGTTATAAAAAAAGTATAAAGTTCCGGCACGGAGTCGTTTTCGTTGAGGATGTACTCAATCAGCACTTCATCGCTTTTCAGCTTTTCTTTCACATCGCTGATATGGGCCGTTGAGTTCGAGTATTTTAATTCATAATAATCACTGTAGTTATTCTCGAGATGCTGGCTCAGCTCCTCGCGTTGTTTTTTTAGCTGAAAAAGTAACGAGTCTGTTTCAGCAATTTCTGCCGGGTCCGGTTGTTCCGAATTTTTTAAATTATATAATTTTTCACTGTTGTTTGTAATGCTGTAATTCAGGGTCCGTTCCAGTTCGGTTAAACTGTCGGGCACCAGGCTGTTTTCTTTGGCCAATTGATCAGTTAGCCGGTCGAAAACAGAGCTGGCTTTCAGCCGTTCTGCATTTTGGAATGCAAATTCGGCAATTTCTTCATCCCCATTTATTTCATAGGCTTTGTAAGCGGTTTGTACAATTTTGTAAAAGGTGGCTTCTTCCAGTTCTCCCAGTTGAATTTTATTGTCGTCGGAATAAATTTCTTTCCGCGCCTGCTGGATCATGTTAGATGTAATATCGTAAAAATCAAGTGCTTTGTAAATTGAGGTAGCGTATTGTTCATGGCTTCTGTCTTCAAAAACGTTTGCGATTTCAACGTACGTATCTGCAATCAGTTTCAGCAAATCGAGGCTCTGGGTTAATGACAGGCTGCTGTCAATTTCCCCTGAAAGAGTACCCGAAGTTTTAACCGTTGAAATATCGAAATTTAGCGCGTCAAGCCCTTTTTCGTAACATGCAATGGCTTCGTGCAGGTTTTGTGATTTTTGTTCCCTGAAAGTGTGGATGTTTTTTGATTCAACCTTTTTGTTGGCGTGCAGGTTTCCACAGATAAAGTAGTATTCTGCCAGATTGGTGCCGGTCTCTTTTTCCGACAGGGAAATGATGTTGTGCGCCTTTTCCAGGATTTCGGCTGCTTGTTCCGTATCTCCTGCAGATATCAGAAAAGTGGCAAAATTCATGTATTCGAATGCTACATAAATATCGGTTTTTGAATAAATTTTTTCTGCATATTGTATTGTATTTATGTAGGTATTGTAAGCATCTTCATTTTTATTTATCGTTTGCAGAACAGCAGCTTTCAGGCTTAAAAAGAAAAGCCTGGTGTCCGGATACGCATTGGATTCGTGCTCTTCAATAATTTCAAGTGCTTTTTGGTAATTGTTGAGTTTATAATGAATGTCAGCAATATTATAGTAAAAATCAGCAATGTCATTTATATTATCCTTTTCGGTTTTTATTACAATGTTTGCAGCACTGTGGAAATATTCAAGTGCCGTTCCAAAATTCAGCTTGCTTTTATGTACATTGCCAATATTATTATACAGATTTGCAATTCTGAAAATATTTTTGTCGTATTCAGAATTAAACGATTTTTCTGCTAACAGGAAATGTTCAATGGCTTTGTCTAATTGGCCAATGTTTTTATAATTAATTCCTAAGGCGTTATGTAAATTTCCAA